>JADFPZ010000246.1 GCA_022562075.1 Candidatus Zixiibacteriota bacterium
GTCCCTGGAGGCCAGATAAAACGGGCTAAGAATTATCTACATATTATCGATAATTTTTGAGGCAAACTCCGCGGTCCCGACTTTGGTGGCGCCTTTCATCTGTCTTTCGAGGTCATAAGTAACGGTTTTTTGGGAGATGGTTTTCTGAAGGGCATCCTCGACAAGTCTGGCAGCTTTATTCCAGCCGAGATAGTCAAGCATCATGGCGCCTGAGAGAATAACCGAACCCGGGTTTATAACATCTTTGTTGGCATATTTTGGAGCGGTGCCATGGGTCGCCTCGAACAGCCCGATATAATCTCCTATATTACCGCCCGGCGCCAGGCCAAGTCCGCCGACCTGAGCGGCGCAGGCATCGGAGAGATAATCGCCATTGAGATTGGGAGTAGCCAGAATATCGTATTCATCGGGACGGCTGAGCACCTGCTGAAACATTGAGTCAGCGATACGGTCGTTGATGACAATTTTATTTTTAGGTCTCCTGCCATTATATTTTTCCCAGAGTTCTTTTTCTGAAATAACTTTTCCGGCAAATTCTTTTTTGGCCAGAGCATAACCCCAGTCCCGAAAAGCGCCCTCGGTGTATTTCATAATGTTGCCTTTGTGGACCAGAGTAACCGTTGGGCGGTTTTTTTCTATGGCATACTGTATAGCTTTGCGAACCAACCGTTTGGTACCGAAGACAGAAATCGGTTTGACGCCCAGACCGGAGTCTGAGCGAATAGAGGTTTTCATATTCTTATTTAGCCAGCCGATTACTTTTTTGGCATCGGCGCTGCCCTTTTTCCATTCTATGCCGGCGTAGACATCTTCAATATTCTCACGGAAAATAATGACATCGAGTTTTTCCGGATGTTTTACGGGCGAACCAACACCCTCAAAATAACGTACCGGACGTACACAGGCGTAGAGGTCTAAAACCTGGCGAAGAGTAACATTTAATGAGCGGAAGCCGCCGCCTACCGGTGTTGTCAGGGGACCTTTTAGCGCGACAACATATTTTTTGATAGCTTTGATAGTTTCATCCGGCAGCCATTCGTTATATAATTTTTTGGCTTTTTCCCCGGCATAGATTTCCATCCAGGCTATTTTCTTTTTACTGTTGAACGCTTTCTTGACAGCAGCATCCAAAACCCGCAGAGCCGCCTTGGAAATATCCGGGCCAATGCCGTCCCCCTCGATAAAGGGAATAATAGGATTATCCGGTACGACCAGCTGCTTGTTCTTGATTTTGATCCGCTCGCCTGAAGCCGGAACTTTGATGTGTGATTTTTGAGCCATTACTTTTTTTGATAGCCGAGTTCGTTTAAATGTTCCCTGTAAGTTGCAGCTGAGCCTTGCAATGCTTTCAGTTCTTCATCTTCGAGTGTCAGTTCGATTATTTTTTCAACGCCACCGGCTCCCAGGACAATCGGGACTCCGATATAAATATCATCAATGCCATACTGTCCGGTCAAGTGCGCCGAGGCCGGCAGTAATTTCTTTTCATCGTTAAAAACCGCTTTACACATATCAACCGAAGCAGCAGCCGGGGCGTAATAAGCCGAGCCGGTTTTGAGCAGTTTTACTATTTCACCACCGCCGCCGGCAGTACGTTCGCAGATAGCTTTGATGCGCTCTTCTGAAATAAGCTCAGAAATCGGAATACCCGCCACCGTAGTATAGCGCGCCAGAGGCACCATGGTGTCACCATGGCCGCCGAGAACCATCGCCTGAGTGTCGGTCATGGCAATATTAAGTTCCATGGCGATAAAAGCCCTGAATCTTATCGAGTCGAGCACACCGGCCTGACCGAAGACACGGTTAGTGGGGAAGCCGGTAATTTTCTGCATATGGTAGGTCATCAGGTCAAGCGGATTGGCGACCATCACCACAAAACTATCCGGTGCATACTTTTTTATATTTTCGGCGACTGATTTGGTGATATCAGCATTGGCTGTCAGCAAATCTTCGCGCGACATGCCCGGTTTGCGCGGCATGCCGGCGGTGACGATGACAATATTTGCTCCCTCGATATCTTTGTAATCATTGGTGCCTCTGACCATGGCATTGTAACCGCGCACCGGTCCGGCCTGAGTCAGGTCGAGTCCCTTGCCCTGCGGAATACCCTCGGCGATATCAACCAGAACGATATCCGCCATATTTGCTTCGGCCAGATACATAGCGCATGTTGCGCCGACATTTCCGGCACCTATCACAGCAACTTTCTTATTCACTATTATTCATCCTTTTATAATATCTATAACATCAATTTATTTATTAAAGAAAAAATCTATCTCTTTTTTGGCATTAGCATCTGAATCTGAGGCATGCACCGAATTTTTTTCAATATCTTTGGCGATTTCAAAACGGATGGTACCGCAGTCTGCTTTGGACGGGTCGGTCGCTCCGATCAACGCTCTTAAATCTTTGACAGCGTTCTCTTTTTCCAGAGCCATGGGAACGATTGTACCGGAGCACATAAATTTGACCAGTGAGTCCAGGAAGTGTTTGCCTTCGTGGACAGCGTAGAATTCTCTGGCCTGACTTTTCTTAAGTTTCAGCTTTTTCATCTTAACTATTTTGAAGCGGGCTTTTTCAAGCCGGCTTATGATATATTCTGTCAGATTTCTCTTGCTTGCATCAGGTTTGATAATTAACAGAGTTCTGCTCATTATTATTTCCCTTTGGATGCTTTTGCGGCCATGGCTTTTTTCATAACTGTTTTAGTTTTGATTTCTTTTGAAGTCGTGCTGCTTTTCTTTTTTTGTTTTGGTTTCAATTGTGATTTGAAAATCGGCTTGCCGCCTTTTAAAAGCAGTTTGACCAGATCAGGAATTTCTGTCGGTGATTCAGCAACCGGCACGCCAGCTTTTTCCAGTGCCCTGACTTTATCTTCGGCGGTGCCGCTTGAGCCGGATATAATTGCACCGGCGTGACCCATGCGCACATCAGCCGGAGCGGTCCGCCCGGCGATAAAACCGACGACCGGTTTCGTAACTTTTTTCTTGATAAAAGCCGCTGCTTCTTCTTCGTCCGACCCGCCGATTTCACCTATCATGACAATCGCTTTGGTCGAACGGTCGTTTTGAAACTCTCTTAAACAGTCGATAAAATTTGTGCCGATTATCTGGTCACCGCCGATACCAATACAGGTAGACTGGCCAATCCCCGCCAGAGTCAGCGCCCAGATTGCCTCGTAAGTGAGAGTACCGGAGCGCGAAACTACGCCGACATTGCCTTTGTTGACGATATTCCCCGGCATAATGCCAACTTTGCT
>JADFPZ010000247.1 GCA_022562075.1 Candidatus Zixiibacteriota bacterium
ACGCTCTTAAATCTTTGACAGCGTTCTCTTTTTCCAGAGCCATGGGAACGATTGTTCCGGAGCACATAAATTTGACCAGTGAACCCAGAAAGTGTTTGCCTTGGTGGACAGCATAAAATTCTCTGGCCTGACTCTTCTTTAGCTTGAGCATTTTCATCTCTACAATTTTGAAACGGGCTTTTTCAAGCCGGCTTACGATATGCCCTATCAGGTTTCTTTTGGTGGCGTCCGGCTTAACTATTAAGAGAGTTCTGCTCATTTTTATTTTCCTTTGAAAGTCTTTGAGGCTGCAAATTTTTTCTTAACTGTCTTGGTTTTGATTTTTTTGGCAGCTGTGCTGCTTTTCTTTTTCTTTCTAGTTTTCAATCTTGATTTGAAAATCGGCTTGCCGCCGCTTAAAAGCAGCTTGACCAGATCAGGAATTTCTGTCGGTGATTCAGCGACCGGCACGCCAGCTTTTTCCAGCGCTATGACTTTATCTTCGGCAGAGCCGCTTGAGCCGGAAATAATTGCCCCGGCGTGCCCCATGCGCACATCAGCCGGAGCGGTCCGCCCGGCAATAAAACCGACAACCGGCTTGGTTACTTTCTTTTTAATAAAAGCCGCTGCTTCTTCTTCATCAGAACCGCCGATTTCACCTATCATGACAATGGCTTTGGTCGAACGGTCGTTCTGGAACTCTCTTAGGCAGTCGATAAAATTCGTGCCGATTATCTGGTCACCGCCTATTCCGATACAGGTCGACTGGCCAATCCCGGCCAGAGTCAGCGCCCAGATGGCCTCGTAAGTGAGAGTACCGGAGCGCGAAACTACACCGACATTTCCTTTTTTGACGATATTCCCCGGCATAATGCCGACTTTGCTTTCTCCGGGTGTAATTAGACCCGGACAATTGGGACCAATCAGTCTGGCGCCTCTTTTATTGACATAAGCATAAACTTTCATCATATCATTGGCCGGGATACCTTCGGTAATGCAGATAACTAATTCTATTTTCGCGTCGACTGCTTCGTAAATTGAATCTGCAGCGAATCGCGGCGGCACATAGATGACCGATGTATTTGCTTTCGTTTTTTCGACAGCATCTGCGACAGTATTAAAAACCGGAATGCCGGAAACATTGCTGCCGCCTTTGCCGGGAGTGACGCCGCCTACTACTTTGGTACCGTAGCTTTTCATCTGGACGGCATGAAACGAGCCGTCGCGTCCGGTTATGCCCTGTACTATTAGTCTGGTTTTTTTATTTATGAAAATTGACATTAATTCTTTCCTCTGACAGCATTTGAAATCAGGCGGCAATTCCGGCCAGTTCGATGGCTTTTTTGACAACTTCGTCAAGAGTCTCACCGTACGGGAGTTTAACTTTTTTTAAAATCTTATGTGCTTTTTCTTCGTTAGTGCCGGTAAGTCTGACTACCACCGGAATGGTCGGTTTTAATTCTTCAAAGGCGGCAACTATGCCGTTGGCAACATCGTCACAGCGCGTTATTCCGCCAAATATATTAAACAGGATAGCTCTGACTTTTGGATCTTCCAAAATAATTTTCATGGCAGTTACGACCTTCTGGGGATTTGAGGAACCTCCGATATCAAGAAAGTTTGCCGGTTCCCCGCCGTAGCGCTTGACTAAGTCCATGGTGGCCATGGCCAGTCCGGCCCCGTTTACAATACAGCCGATATTCCCGTCAAGTTTGACAAACGACAGACCGCCATCGCGGGCTTCGATTTCCGCCGGGTCTTCGGAATCAAGATCGCGCATCTTTTCTATCTCGCCGTTTCTGAACAGTCCGTTGTCATCGACATTAAATTTTGCATCGAGCGCGATGACTCTGCCGGACTGATTGGTAATCAGCGGATTTATTTCGATAAGCGAAGCATCATATTTCCAGAAAAGATTATACATTTTTGTGATAATATCAGAAGCTTCACGCACCTGGCCAATATCCCGGTACAATTTATAAGCCAGTATTTTGGCCTGAAACGGCTTTAGACCTTCGACCGGGTCAATGCTCATCTTGAAAATCTTGTGAGGGGTCTTGGCAGCAACTTCTTCAATATCAATCCCGCCGGCTGATGAAACCATTATGACCGGTGTCTTGGTATTGCGGTCCAATATTATGCCAATGTACGCTTCAGACAAAATATCTTCGGCTACAGTTACCAGAACTTTCTTAACTGTCAGACCTTTGATTTTCATGCCAAGAATCTGCTGAGCCAGAATTTTTGCAGATTCCGGGTTCTCGGCGTATTTGATGCCGCCGGCTTTACCTCGTCCGCCGACATGCACCTGTGACTTAATCATTACCGGCTTTTTGTACTCTTCTGCGATACTTACTACTTCAGCAACATCGGTCGCCACTTTGCCTTCCGGGACAGGGATACCGGCCTGTTTAAACAGTTCTTTAGCCTGGTACTCATGAATTTTCATTATTTGTGTCCTTAGGTCGTTTTCTGTTTAGCTCCAGGAGTTTATTCAGGTTCTCTTGATAATAATCTTTTGCCATACTTTCAAGCTCGCCTGTGATATTTTTTTCAGGAAAGTCCAGAACCTGCTCCAAAAGATGATTTAGAATCTCACCGATTGCCGGTCCGCTCTCCAGTTTCAGTAATTTCATCAAATCCGAACCCTTAATCGGCAAATCTTTTAGTCCAAAGGGAGATTTTTTATCTATTTCGTACCGGATTCTGGCTTCAAGCTCGTCGACGTCATCAGTATTGCCCCCCATTCCCTGGGCAACCACATCCGCCCGGCGCAAATCAAGAAGGTCAAAAATAAGTTCCAGACCGACCTTGCGTATCAAGCGTCTTAAGCCTCTGTCCTTGACATCGGTGGTGAACATATGTCGCTCGACCAAAGTGACAACTTCGCCGGTCAAATCGATTGGATAGCGGTAGTCGCGCAGCCATCTTTTGGCCGTTTTGGCGCCGCCAATTTCGTGCCCGTAAAAAGTACAGCCGTCGTCTTTAATCTCTTTGTGCTGCGGCTTTCTGATATCATGAAAGAGCGCCGCCAGGCGGAGTCTTAGATTTTGCCGGCATTCGTCTATCGTAAGGATGGTATGCTCAAAGACGTCCCAGCGATGGAAGCCGCCGGGCTGGTCAACGCCGACACACTCTTCGAGCTCGGGTAAAATATGATTTAGAAGTCCGGTTGTCTGCATTAACCTGAAACCTTCGGAAGGTTTCTTGGCCTGAATCAAAAGTTTATTGAGTTCCTCGGCGATCCGCTCAGCTGAGATGGACGATATCAAA
>JADFPZ010000248.1 GCA_022562075.1 Candidatus Zixiibacteriota bacterium
ATGATTCCGGCAAGACCAATATTGTCGTCGCAATCAAAAATATTGAACAAATGGTAGAAACGACAGTCTTAATTCTCTTTTTAACTTCGCGTAGTGTTGCCATAGTACTATTTTGTTAAAATGCCACGACACCCACAAGAACGTTAAAATGATAATGATTGTAATCAAAAAATGAATCTGAGGTCTTGCCCATCGAGTAGTAGGCACCAATTTGCCAGTGTCTGGCAAATTCGTATCCTGCGCCCGCAAGAAGTCCTAATCCCGGATCATTGTTATCAAAGTCTTCCACTTCAAAAGCGTAATATCCAATTCCCAAAGTTGTGCACGCAGATTTACCTGTTTCTCCAAAATAATGATACCAGGATGCGCCGTAGAAGCCTTGGGAAACTTGTCTATCAAGAAAGAAGTCAGATTTCCAGCCGGCTACATTTCCTTCGTAAACGATCATATTCTGGTCATCCCAGGCATAACCTATCAATAGGTTTAGCCCAATTCCTGCACCACTTTCGTCAAGAGTGGTTCCATTAACTTCCCAACTCGCTACTGGTGAAAAGCCTAAGCCTCCACCCAACACGAATCCTCGGCGCTGACCATCAAATCCAAATGACGATGATGCCAGGACCAGTGTCAAAACTGTTAAAATCAATAACAGCTTTCTCATTTGTTCCTCCTTTGAGTTTGTTCACTCAGTTGAGCCATTTTTGGCTCTATGTTACGCTCTTCTCCTATCATATTAAGAAGAGCTTTCCCCCGATTCCAAAGGAGATGAATCTGGCGTCCGAGCCCTGAAGAAACACATTTGAAAATTTCAGCCACGCTTGAATCTGTCCAAATTCGAATCCCCCGCCAAATTCCATATATGGCCTGATGTCAGAGTCTGCATTAATTGTCCCGCCCGGATAGGAAAAACCTGTTACGGTATCGCTAAAATTCACCAGGGCAATGCCCCCGCCTGCGATTAAAAACGGCATTACCTCGGCCTCAAGCTCACCGGGATTTATTTTCAGACCGCCGTTAAATAATATGGCACTGAATTTTTGTCCGCTTAGCGCCTCTTTCTGTGAGATATCAAGGTCATCTGAGACATCAAGTCCAAATGCATGATAATCAATACCGAATGTTACTTCTATTCTTGGCGACATCGCCAGACTTAAACGTGTCAGTCCATAAAATCCAATTTCCGCACCGGCTGCCAAATCACCGTTGGGGTCACTAAAGCCGATACTGCCGTATATTGCTACAGACTTTTCTTCAGAGCCTGAGGCAAACGCTCGCCCGCTCAGAGTCAAACTAACCAGCAGCAAGGCAGCAATCGTAATAGGTTTTAGATCTCTCGTTGTCATAGTTCTAAAAGCGCTAGGCGTCTTCTTCTGTCTTAAATTGACTTTTGAATTTCACTACGGCGCTTTCCAGTTTCTTTTCCATCTCACCGGAGATTTTCATCTCTTTGCTCAGATTATGCTCAATATCCGGATATTCTTTTTCGCAGAAAGCCAGAAATTCTTCTTCAAAACGTCCGATTGCCGAGCCGGGAATGTCGTCCAGATAACCCTTGGTGCCGGCCCAGACAATCATAACCTGTCTGGATACTTTCATGGGCACGTACTGACCCTGTTTTAAGAGCGCCACCATGCTTTGTCCGCGGTTGAGCTGTTTTTGGGTCGCTTCATCAAGGTCCGAACCAAACTGAGTGAATGCTTCCAGTTCTCTGAACTGGGCCAGGTCAAGCTTGAGAGAGCCGGCCACCTGTTTCATCATTTTGGTCTGGGCGTTGCCGCCTACGCGGGAGACAGAGATACCGACATTGATAGCCGGCCGGACACCGGCGAAAAATAATTCACCTTCTAAAAATATCTGTCCATCGGTAATAGAAATTACGTTGGTCGGAATATAAGCCGAGACGTCGCCGGCCTGAGTTTCGATTATCGGCAGAGCCGTCAGAGAGCCGCCGCCGAGATCATCGGAAAGTTTGGCCGCACGCTCCAAAAGACGTGAGTGGCAGTAGAAAATGTCACCGGGATAGGCTTCGCGTCCCGGAGGACGACGCAGCAAGAGTGACAGCTGTCGATATGCTTGAGCCTGCTTACTCAAATCATCATAGACACAAAGCACATGCTTGCCGTTGTACATAAACTCTTCACCCATGGCGCAGCCGGCGTAGGGTGCGATATACTGCAGAGGCGCCGGGTCGGCGGCAGTGGCGCAGACGACGATGGTGTATTCCATAGCGCCGTTTTTCTCCAGGACATCCACTACTCGTGCAACTGTCGAAGCTTTCTGCCCGATAGCAACATAGATGCAGATAACATCTGTATTTTTCTGATTGATAATAGCATCTATCACCAGCGCAGTTTTGCCGGTCTGTCTGTCACCGATAACCAGTTCGCGCTGACCACGTCCGATGGGAATCATCGAGTCAATAGCTTTGAGTCCGGTCTGAAGCGGCTCCTTTACCGGCTGACGCTGTACCACGCCGGGAGCGATTCCCTCAATGATGCGTCTTTTGTCAGTTACAATCGGTCCCTTGCCGTCAAGCGGCTGACCGACCGGGTTGACCACTCGTCCTATCAGTGCTTCACCAACGGGAACTTCGGCCACTTTACCTGTGCGGCGGACGGTGTCACCTTCTTTAATTTTGATGTCGGAGCCAAATATGGCGGCACCTACATTATCAATCTCAAGGTTTAGAACCATACCGACAACGTCGTTGGGAAACTCAATCAGCTCGGACATCTGGACATCTTCAAGACCCCAGATACGGGCGATACCGTCGCCGACCTGCAGCACGCGGCCGACAGATTTCATCTCAAGTTTGGATTCATACTGTTCCAGTTGCTGTTTTATTACCGATGATACTTCTTCAGGATTTAATCCCATTTTTTATTCGCTCCAAAATGTTCTTTAGCGTTTTTGATCCGTCGCCCTTCGACTTCGCTCAGGGTGACTTTTTTTATGTAAAGCTACTAAGCCACTCTTACTTTCTGCAAACTCTGCTCAATCATATCCAGACCGTACCGGATTGAACCATCAATTATCTGGTCGTGAGTCAATACAATAACTCCGCCTATCATATTCGGGTCAATTTCCGTTTCTATCTGAATTTTCAGGTTCATTTTCTTTGACAACTTTTCAATCAGTTTTTGCTTTTCGGCTTCAGTCAGCTCTTTAGCGCTGATAACCGTGGCTCGTCCGATGCCCCTGTCCGCTTCGACTTTGCGGTCAAATTCATCAATGAT
>JADFPZ010000249.1 GCA_022562075.1 Candidatus Zixiibacteriota bacterium
GATGACTATAGACCTGAAAAAGGAGCCAGCTGAGGCGCTTGGCTCTTTGAATCATTTGCTTGACATAATCAGGCATCAGGATAACGCACGCGCTTACATAGTATCGAACGAAGAAAACAAAAAAATAGCTATGCGCAAACTGACTGATATCATCAGCAGGCTGGCGGATGGAGAGGCCGAGAAATACAGCTATAATAGTTCGCCGCTCATTAATAACCGACTGTCTGAGCGGACGCCTTTGTCATCAAAGCCTGTCTGTATCGGACTGGTCAATGAAAATACCCGTTCAGGTGTGCATAATAATACTTCTAACTGTGCCTCTTACGAAGATACTGACCCGGAGACACTTTTGAAATTCTTGTCGGCTCGTCTTTATGGAGGCGGCGGAGCGCACTCAATGTTTATGAAAACCTGGGGTGCGGGGCTGGCTTATTCCAACGGACTCAGAAGTAACGAAAACGACGGCCGTTTGGTTTACTATGCCGAGCGCTGTCCTGACCTGGCTCAGACGATGCAGTTTGTAATAGACCAACTGGAAAATGCTCCCTATGATCCTTCGCTGGCTGACTATGCCGTATCGCAGGCTTTCACCGGAATTCGATCCGGGTCAACTTATGATTCACGCGGCGAAGCGATGGCGGCTGATCTGGCTGACGGCCTGACGCCTGATGTTGTCAGACGA
Source organism: Candidatus Zixiibacteriota bacterium (assembly GCA_022562075.1). GTDB lineage: Bacteria > Zixibacteria > MSB-5A5 > GN15 > FEB-12 > JACZWU01. The sequence continues at coordinate 683 of JADFPZ010000249.1, forward strand.
TTCAGAAGCAGCATATTAAATTTGCGAAAAAGCGATGACCTTTATGACAAACTTCATAAGCGCATGGCCGCAACTTATGGCGAGGTCCTTCCCGGCTATGGCCCGACAACCAGAGAGGCCAATGAAAAGTCTAATGCTATCATTTTTGTGATCGGTCCGGAAAAACAGCTGACTTCTTATGAACAATATTTGAAAAGTGTAGAAAAAGATGCTATACTTCATCGCATTTATCCCAGAGATTTCTGGATAGTGGCTAATTAGGAGAACTTTTAGAAAGTATGGAACATGCCCGACTTTCACTAACCGAACAGCTCAAACAGATGAGGGTACAAAACCTGTCCAAGGCGACTGCTGAATCAAAACGAATTGGTCAGCAGATAATGGAAGAGCTAAATAAATTCAATATTGCCGATACCCATCTTAAAGTTGGAGATGCCGCCCCTCTGTTTGAACTGCCTGATGCTTATGGCCGCATTGTAAATCTGGCGGACTTGCTCAAGCAAGGTCCGGTTGTTGTCAGTTTTTTCAGAGGCGCCTGGTGTTCTTTTTGCACGGCTGAACTTAGGTCGCTGCAGCAGAATTTGTATGATATCATGCAGCTAAAATCCTGTCTGGTGGCTATTTCACCGCAGACCCCTGATAAGTCGCTCTTGACAGTTGAAAAAAATGAACTGACGTTTGAGGTGCTTTTAGATTTAGCAAATAAGACCGCCCACCAGTTTGGCATTGCTTATAAAGTTCCGGAGCTAATGAACAATATCCTGGCTGGCAGCGGCGTCAACCTTGAGGAGTATAACGGTTCCAAACAATTTGAGTTGCCGATTCCGGCGACATATGTGGTGGATACAGACGGCATTATAAAATACGCCTATGTAAATCCGGACTATTCGCAGAGAGCAGACCCAATTGAAATTATTGGGGCTCTTCGCCGGTTAAGAAAAAACTAACTTCCCCGTGTAATACTGCGTTACTTAATTAGTTCAGTCTCCGGGAAAAAACTTACCCAGGCAAACCAGTAGGCGGAGATAACAGGAAAGGCCTCTGCAGTCTGATTATTGATTTCTATCTTGCCGGCCAGTTTTAATGTATCCGGTAAAGCAAAAGCAGCTACGGACATTTTGGATTCGTCATATGATAAATAGATTCGCTTCGAATCATTTTCTATCAACGCAAATCCGTGCTTCTTAAGATAGCTTTCGGCAACCGCAAATTCGCTGTTTTCAAAACGAATACCATAGATTTTATCCTTGCCGGCCAGCCTTTTGAAATTATCGACTCTGCCAAAAATGCCCAGCTTGTCTTTGTCGGCATAGTAAGAGTCGTAAGAAGAACCGGACGGACTATCGGCAGGCTTTTTTAACAGCTTACCATTGGGGTACTGCTTTTTAAAAGCAGCGAAAGTGGTATGGCTAGAAGGAACCTGTTTGAGTTTGGTTCCTTCCATTTCACCCTGAATACATATTCCTGAAATTTGAGACCAGAGCGACTTGGTTTCTAAATCCTGCATGACCAGCGCGTCCTGCCACAATGAACCGGAGGCTTGAAATGTATAACGCTTGTTGTCGATTTCGGCGGCATAAACTATGCCGGTAAAGCAAAGTGGTCACCAGGTAACTGCGATGGCAGCACCGCCTATCTGTTCGTTTACAATTTCATGATGGTCCAGATGCCAGGTGCTGTAGCCGCGGGCATCGTCACCTCTGACCACAACCAGCAGCGGTTCGTCGGCATAGTAAGTGCTTTCTGCCTCACTTACAGAAACGAACTCCGGCTCAAAAATTGCCGGTATGCCGCCGGGCTCAAGCAGGGTGTACATAGTGTGTCCCTGAATCTCTGTCTTTTTTGGTTCGGGTCGCTGTGCCCATACTGAGCCGGTCAGCAGCACGGCAAATATCAGCAAAACTAAATTGTATGGTTTGAACATTAATAAATTCCTTTCTCCGCCAAACAAGAATTCGAAATAAGTCAGTCTACACAACAATAATAATGGAAAGTGCTTTTACGAACCAGAATTATTTCCTCCGGTATTCTGAGCCTCAATTGAAAATATGTCGAGAGCAGGATAAAACGCAGCCAGAGCAAACCAATAGGATATGAATGAAGTCGTGGCAGTTAACTGCTGCCCTGCTCTCGGGCCGCTGACGGCAACTCCAAAAATATCCCACTTGTTACCTTCTGTATCCTCAAGTATTATCGGCAGGGAGTTTTGAACTGCCTTAAATGTCAGCACAGAATCACCGGCCAATTTACGACTAAAGACGACCGCCAGATTTTTAACGCTGCTTCCAGCAGCAACCACCGGCAGACCGTTAAAATCATGAACGAAGATACTAACGCTGTCGGCAAAGTCTGAAATTCGATATGCCAAAGCGTTTCCATCGACAATTAAACTTAGCACGCGTTCCTTGCCCGGAAGTCTTGAGTCGCTATTTGATACCGGAAAAAGCAGTCGAAATTGATTTGTCCTGTAATCACCGTAAGGATAACTGCCATATGGGCGTGAAAATCCGGTGTTGGTAGAGACCACCAATGTATTGGGATATAAT
>JADFPZ010000040.1 GCA_022562075.1 Candidatus Zixiibacteriota bacterium
CCCCTTTGGGCAGATTGATAGCGTTGACACCTTTCTGGCGGGGGTTGGAGAAAGCATCAAGCGGAACTTTTTTGATAGTGCCGTATTTGGTAGCCATGACTACAAATTTATCTTCTGAGAAATCCCGGACTTTACAGAAAGCAGTGATATTCTCGCCCGGTTCCATTTTGCACATATTAACAATCGGTTTGCCCTTGGCCATTTTTCCGCCGGTCGGAATGCCGTGGACTTTGACCCAGTAGCAGCGCCCATAGCTTGAGAAAAAGAGGATGTAGTCGTGGGTAGAGGCAATAAAGAGATGCTCGGCGAAATCATCCACTTTGGTCTCTATGCCAATTACTCCCTTGCCGCCTCTTTGCTGGCGCCTGTAGGCTGAAACCGAGAGGCGCTTGACATAACCGGCGTGGGAGATGGTAATAACCATGTCTTCTTCGGCTATTAAATCTTCGACTGTCAGCTCTTCGGCTGCCGCCTGAATTTCTGTGCGCCGGTCGTCGCCAAATCTTTTCTTAATATCATTGGTTTCATCTTTGATGATGTTCATGCGCAGTTCTTTTGAGCCCAATACAGCAGTCAGCTGCTCGATGGTTTTTATCAGCTGCTCGTATTCATTCTGAATCTTCTGACGCTCCAGGCCGGTCAGTCTCTGCAGGCGCATCTCTAAAATAGCGCTGGCCTGAATTTCTGAAAGCTTGAATTTTTTCATCAAACCGCTGCGGGCCTCAGGCGTATCTTTTGATTTCTTAATTAAGGTGATGACAGCGTCTATATTGTCCAGAGCAATTTTGTAGCCCTCAAGTATATGAGCGCGCTCTTCGGCCTTGCGCAAATCAAACTTAGTTCGCCTGACGACAACTTCGTGACGATGTTTGATAAAGGCTTCAATAATCTGCTTGAGATTTAAGAGTCTGGGAACACCGTGGTCCAGACTCAGCATGATTATAGAAAAAGTGACCTGCATGGTAGTGTGTTTGTAGAGTAGATTGAGCACAATCTCTGCCTGGGCATCACGTTTGAGTTCTATGACTATGCGCATGCCGTCGCGGTCTGATTCATCGCGGAGGTCTGAGATACCTTCGATCCTTTTATCTCTGACAAGATCCGCGATTTTTTCCAGGAGATTGGATTTGTTAACCTGATATGGTATTTCTGTGACTACAATCATTTCTTTGCCGCTTTTGAGAGTCTCTACGGCAGCTTTTGCCCGCAGCGGAATATGTCCGCGGCCTGTTAAGTAAGCCTGATGTATGCCCTCGCGGCCATTTATAATGCCCCCGGTAGGGAAATCCGGTCCCGGCACAATTTTTATGAGGTCGGCGATGGTACAGTCCGGCTGGGCAATAACTTTTAATATAGCTTCGCTGATTTCGTTAAGGTTGTGAGGCGCCATTGAAGTCGCCATACCAACGGCAATACCGGTAGTACCATTGCAAAGCAGATTAGGAAATTTGCCCGGCATGACTTTTGGCTCTGATAAAGTACCGTCATAGTTTGGCATAAAGTCGACTGTCTCTTTTTCAATATCAGCCAGCATTTCTACTGCTATTGGTGTCAGACGAGCCTCGGTATAACGCATAGCAGCGGCGCTATCGCCGTCAATAGAGCCAAAATTCCCCTGACCATCTATCAGCGGGTAGCGCAGGTTAAAATCCTGCGCCATGCGCACCAGCGTGGGATAGACGACCTGCTCACCGTGGGGGTGGTAGTTGCCCGAAGTATCACCGCAGATTTTGGCGCATTTGCGGTGAGGTCGGCCCGGACTCAGATTGAGATCGTTCATGGCAAAGAGAATACGCCGGTTGGAGGGTTTCAGTCCGTCGCGGTTATCCGGCAGAGCGCGGTTGGTGATAACGGACATGGAGTAGTCCAGATATGAGGATTTCATCTCCTCTTCTAAGAAAATAATTTCTATTTTTTCGCGCTCAATAGCCATTTTGATCCTTATATCATCGCCGGAAAATGATTCATATTGAACTTATACTATGCAAAAAAACAGTATAAATCAATCAAAAACAGCAGAGCTGTTTCACTTTAAGCTATTGAATTATGGAACGTTACAAACTATTTTGGAGCGAATATTTTGAGGGGACTGTTTTATTAGTGAATGCTATAGGAATTTTTGCGTACAATAAGAATATGTCAAAATTATCGTTGAATATAAAACAAGTAATAGCCGGAAGCCTGCTGCTAATAATATTGCTGCTGGCAACCAATAGTTCTTCTGAGGAAGGAGTTCTTGACTTGTCCCAATTACACGGCAATTGGACAGGTTCAGGCAGCTACCTGGTGCCGTTTACAACCATGACTGCTGCAATAGATGGTCAGGCAAAGTTTATTTATGACAGTTCCAAAGGCTACCTGCGGACGTTCTTAACCGCCGATAATCTTCTGTTCGGATATTCCGATTCGGGACATTTGCAGATAATCCCGAATTCTGATTCTGCGGTTTGGGAAATATGGAGCAGTTGGGGCTATCATCTTCGCTACCGCGGCAGAGTTTCAGGCAATACCATTCATGGCAGCCGCCAAAAGGGTAAGCTCAGATACGATATTTATTTCGAAATTGTTAATTCTGACAGTATTAGCTGTCGGTTGATATTGACAGACGAAAAAGGGGAATCAAGAGAGCAGGCCAGCTGTAGTTTTAAACGGGTAGCTGAGGAGTAGCTGACACTATTGATTGAGGCTGTCAGAATAGAAAATCCAGTGCCATGATTCCCAGGGGATATAGCCGCTGGAATCTTCGGGGTAGGCTTCATAAAAACCGAAATTGCCGGCATTGTTTTTTAACCAGAGATACTCTTTGGATTTAGCAAACAAGGCTTCGCTGGGAACAAAGTCTATCGCCAGACCGCTATGATGCTGAGAGTAGCCGGGTGGCGCTACGTAACTAATAACTTTTTGGTATTCTTCTCCAGCTTTCAAACGGTTTTTGATTATACGCTCTTGAAAGTCAACTGACCTGAAACCTGAATCTACAATTAAAAAGACGCTGTCCTTTCTGGCTTCTGATGACATCACCAAAAGTGCGTCTTTTGTTTGGGGCAGCACATAAATTCGATAACTTTCATAAGTGAAAGAATCCGGCAGGCGGGTTAGTTTTTTGGGGTCGGCCATATCGAGTGAGTCCAATTTCTGGCCGCACCATCTTTCAGGCAGAAAGTATTCAACGCTGTCTATGACAATTTTTTCAGGGCAGTCTTCTGCCTTAGCAGAAAAAGAGATTAGGCTGGCTGTAACTAAGAGCAACAGCAATGATTGAAGAAGATTTTTTATAACCGGATGCCTTGATTTTTCAATTACAGGACGGTGCCGGTCCGCCTCTGAAAATGAAGTCAACCAGATAGGTTAAGTCAAGTATGTTAGCTGTGCCTCCGGAGCCGTCGACATCTGCTGCAAGTTCATTTTCCGGCGCCGGGCCGCCTCGGAAAATGAAATCTACCAGATAAGTCAATTCCAAAATTCCCTCAAAGACACCGTTGTTGTCAATGTCACCACAGATCCAGGTGTAACTGGGAATCAGTTGAACATTTGCGTCCGAAGCACTGTCAGCTGAAACAGTAATACCCGTCAGTACCAGAGTATCATAACCCTCAGCGCTGAATTGCAGTGAATATGTTCCCGGTTCCAGCATTCTGTAATAGTCGCCGATATCCGGGTCGGTGTAGACCTCCGACCAGACCGAATCGATCCCGATAACTGCAATTGTTGCTCTAATCGGGTCTCCCGTGGAATAATCTGTAACAATTCCTGTAATGCCATAGTTGGCCTGCCTGAACCAGTCAAAAAGCGAAACTCTGTTGTATCCCCAATGAGCCGGCAGCAAAGCTTCATTCAGAAGTTTAACATTGGAAAGTTCAATAGTAACTTCGCGGCAGCCGCGGTAATGATTCATATAGTCCTGCCTGCCTCCAAAGATGGGGTACCAGTCCCAGCCGTTAGTAATGCCGTTATCGAGCTGTGTCATGTAGCCAGACGGGCTGTAGGCCTGGGCTGAGTCGGCGTATTGGCGACAGACAATTGTATACCACGAATCATCCGGGTGGCGCGCGAACCAGGTATCCCAGGGGAAATTGACGACTTCGGCGCCGCCGTGGAAATTGGCAGAGACTACCCAGTTCTGCTGTTCAGCAATATTCATCATGGCAACAGTCTCTGACTGCCAGCTATTGCCGTCAGGGTGGGGACCTTCGTCGGGGTCGGGGAAATTACGATTAAGGTCTACAAAATTTGCGTTGTATCTCATTGCACCAGATACAGAAGCATCGCCGAAACGATAAGCTCCATCGGGATTGGCCAGAGGGTTTATCCAGATTTCCATATTGTTGACCATCTCTGTCATTTCGGAATCTCTGCCATAGGTAGTAAGAATGGAATCTATCATCCTGAGCATCAGTACGTAGCCGCAAAGTTCATTGCCGTGCATAGAGCTTGAGTACATTACTTCGGGTTCGGCTTCTTCGGTCTGCACATTGTCCGAGATTTTTACAAACAGAATCTCGCGGCCGAGCACAGAATATCCGGCTACAATTGTTGTACAGATACTCGGGTAGAGCGCACCGAAGCTGTACATCATCTGAACGTAATTACCATAGCTGGGGTAGACATCCCAGTCGGCCATTTCGGCTCGAGTATCGGCCATTTTGGGATCGGCAAACTTGGAAGGATGCTCCAGCAGCTGAATTTGGTAGCCGGCCGCCTTGGCCCTGTTGTATTCTGCCAATGTTCCAAAGGCATAGACAGTATCGTTTTTATAGTTGTCGATTGAAACCAGCCGCGTTATTTCAATAAGTTCGGCTCTGTTTTCTACCGGAAAACGAAAATATAACTCTTCTGCTGCAACCTGGTTCGATATCACCAGGGGAAAGATGACAATAAGAAATCTTAGTATTCTCAAAGCTTACATTCTCCTATTGGCAGACAGGGGGCGGGCCGCCTCGGAAAACGAAGTCGACCATATAAGTTAAATCAAGAATGTCGGCTATGCCGCCGGAGCCGTCAACATCCGCCGCCAGCGCATTTTCCGGCGGAGGACCGCCTCGGAAGATGAAATCTACCAGATATGTCAATTCCAAAATTCCCTGAAACTCTCCGTTGTTATCAACATCACCGCAAATATAGGGCAGCGAAATACTGATATTATCTACAAACCAGTCATCAAATGGTCCGTTTGTACCCGTAGATCGAATCCTCAATCTGAAAGCCTTGTGGCAAGCGTCATTCGGGAGAACAATTTGCTCTTCCTCAAATTCAGTCATGTCAGGACCTGAACCGAGGTACTGCTGAATCTGCTGCCAGTTCCCGGAAGAATCCAGATATTCAAAGAACAGATCTTCTCCCGTTTCAGGGGAATTGCCTCCGCCGGTTCGTTGATAATAATAGCTCAGAATCGAGTTGCACTGTCCGTCCATATTAATAACTTGAGATACAATGGTGTCGGCTCCTACCGGACTTCCGTTTAGATGTAAAGCATACGGAGGGGAAGGAATATTTAACCCATTACTGCTTATATCAATGTCAAGAAAACTAACCCATTTAAAAGGATCAATTGTAGCTGTCGGAAACTGTTCTTCGAATGGTAAATTGAGCGGGAACCCGGCTGAGATAGTCGTCAATGACGAAGTTGCGTCAGTACCGGCATTCATTACCGAAGCAGCTGTAACGGTTACATTGTCACTCTGGCCAAAGGAACTGACGGGCACTATCACTCGCACCAGACAATTAAACTGCTCTCCGGTCGACAACAATCCAGTTGAGCTGACCGGAAATGCACCGGTCTCATCAAGCAGAACTGTTGTCCATGAGTAACCCGATATTGACAAATCATATTCGTCGGCAATAGCGCCTTGGTTGGTAACAATCAGGCTGTAGCTGATAGTGTCATCGACAGCGCCCGTGGCGGTGTCGCTTTCTGGGCTCATGCTGAGGCCATAACCGACCACTTCGAAAGTGAAGAAATCGCTGGAGTCGACATCTCCATCGACGTTTTGAGCAAAGATAAAGTATTCAATAATTGTTCCGGGCGACTGTGCCGGTATGAATCCATGGTATTCGTCCAGATTGCCGGTCGGGTCAAGTGTATCAATATTGGTGACAGTATTAATAGTGTAGTACAGGAGCAGTGAATCAGATACCAGGGTAGCCTCAGATTCAATAATTGCTACAATTTCATAATCATTGAGTGTGTCGGTTGTATTCTCGAACTCCAAGTGAGTGATGACCAGAGCCGTATTGGGGTCGTAGCCGTCGATGGCCAGAATACCCGTATTATCAGGATCCAGCCAGGGTTTCAAACTGTTAGAATTAGCTCCTCCCCCCAACCATGAGCGCGCCACTCTTCCGTACCAATCAGCGGTAATGCTGGCGCAGGAGGCAAAGCCGCCATGAAGCTGACCGATTACTTGTTTCTGCTTGTTATAAAGCGGCGAACCAGATGAACCCGGTTCGGTTGTGCCGTCTTCCCAGTTGCCTACACGCCAATGAGTTGTGCCGGGAGCTGTGCCGAGCCAGGAAGTTGCTGTGACAAAGTCATAATCAAAAGAAATTTTCTTAATGTCGCCTGAAGGATGGTGAATGCCGACAGATGAGTCGCCCGGGACATTTTCAGCCGACCAGCCGTTGTAATAGACGTTATATGAGTCCGGCGGCTGCTCGGTTAAAAGCAACAGTCCAAAATCTGACGTCGAATAACTGGCCATCAGAGTTGAGCCCTGCACTGTCATCCAGGTGGGACCGTCAATATTGCTGCAGGTGGGACTCTCGTAGTTAAACATAAATATCCAGGAAGCATGTCCGCCCAGACAATGATTGGCTGTCAGATAATATGGGGTTCCGTCATTCCTGACATTATTAACCAGGGAACCGGTACACAGCCGAAAGCCGCCGCCGGTAAGAATCATGGAGACGGCACGGCTTTGATCCTGCCAGTCATCGCCTACGGCACAGTTAACATTGTTGTTACAGGAACCGGCATCGCCAAACCCCGAAACTCTATCAATAATGCTTCTGTGAAAGATATTCCTATAAGCGTGCACAACCCGGGAAATCTTTATCACGGCATCTTCTGTAACTGAGGCTGGCTGGTAATATTCAAGTATTACTTTATCACCGGGAGTTGGTGCGGTAGAGAATTTTCGGTGGCTTTTGTTATTGGCCGATGTAAAAGCCCCGAGAATAGAACTTTGGTCACTATTGTAAAGAAAAAATCTGCCGCCGTCGGGCAAATAAAATTCATCATATAAGAGATTGAGAGAATAGGCGCCTTCGGATATAATTTCCAGCCTCCAGATATTGCTGCCATCCGCAAGCCTGTTCCAGCTGCCGCTGTTATTCATATCGAAGCTGACATCTATTGGCGCTCCAAACCTGTAAGGAATGTCTTTGCCTGATTCCTGCATATCTTCGGCCAGGTAGGCAGCGACATCTACCCGGGGAAGTTTCCTGGAATCAATTACGCCCGGAATGGACTTGCCGAAACTTGCCGGCTTTCCGCCAACAGAAATTTGAGCCGAAGCCGAAATTGCCAAAAGAACAAAGAAACATACGAAGTTGAAGATAACTTTTAAGTACATCTGATACTCCTTCCTCATCTGACGAATAATTAGATTACCTTAGGCAGACCATTTCGATAGAATCGTCCTGAAATGGCCTGCATTTTAATTTAGTTTCTTTTGGACCAATGTCAAGGTGAAACACAGCGAGAAACGGTACTAATGCCCTTTTTGGGCAGCTACTAGCTTGCCAACCTTGCCTTCCAGCATAAACAGATCTCTCTGAGTTGAGGCTGTCTTGGTGAGGGTCAGCAGATATTCGACACTAGCTACTTCTTCGACCTGCTCTGCCACTTTCCAGCCGATAAAGTTCTCTGTGGCCGGGTCATTTTCTGAGCGGGACAAAGCCAGTATTTCGTGAACCTGGCCGGTTACCTTCTTTTCATGCTCTAAAGCCTTTTCTACAATCTCCTGTACCGAAGTAAAATTTGCCTGAGGTTCTGAAAGAGACTTTAGAGTGACTTTAGCGCCCTGGTCTAAAAGGTAGTCAGAGATTTTCTCAGCGTGTTCTTTTTCTTCAGCTGCCTGCATGAAAAACCATTTGGCATACGCTTTTAAATCCATGCTCTCCAGAGCATAGGCCATGGCAGTATATGTCCAAAAGGCAAAATACTCGTGGTTTACCTGTTCATTTAAGCGGTCAGCTACTTTTTGCGGTATCATCATTGTTACTTATATCCTTTCGTTTTAGATAACTCTCAAAGTACTAAGGCCATATCAGGTATGAATTATCTTAAAATATATTCAAAAATCAACCGCATCCTGATAAAAGTTACAGCAAATGAAAACCTGTTTCAGTTCGGATTTACTTGCTCCTTATTTTCAATCATTTTAGCTTATTCTTTGGTAGTATTCCTTGAGTATAAACAGATTGTCAGAAGGGAACATTTATGTATCTCCATAAATTGACAGCTCAGGTTCATGATACAGATGCAGCAGGTGTCATCTATTTTGCCAATTTTTACCGGATGGCTCACTCGACCTATGAAGCTTTTATGGAGTCGATTGGATATTCAATCAGATATTTTCTGGATTCTGCCGAGGTGGTGCCGCTAATCGTCCACTCTGAAGCAGACTATAAGATACCAGTAAAAACCGGCGACAAGCTCAGAGTTGAATTAAAAATAGAAAAAGTAGGTAGTTCTTCGTATGTGCTGAGCTATAATATATATAATGACAAAGACGAAATTGCAGCAGCCTTAAAAACGGTGCACGTAGCTGTCGACAAAAAAAAACGAACCAAAGTTCCGCTTCCCGAAAAATTTAAAGAAAAACTTCTGGAATTTCTTAAGGCTGTTTAGCCTGTTGCTCTTTTTGGGCGAGCCTGGAGAGTTTTTGGCGGTCGGGCTTGAGTGAGCCGTTGACAGCTTGTTCGGGCCAGTTCAGAAATTCTACAGGAATTTTATAGCGGGGCAGATTTTTCCCAAGTTCTGTTTTTAAGCGGTCAGTGAACTGGTCGAAGCCGAGCTCGTTGACACATTTGACGAAGGCTACCGGCCTTTCTCCGAACTCTTTGTCTTTTATACCTACTACAATTGCTGATTCCACATAGCTTAATTGCATCAGATAACTTTCAATCTCTTCGGGAAAAATATTTTCTCCTCCGGAAATCAGCATGTTATCTTTTCTTCCTAAAAAAGTGAGCCGGCCTTTCTTATCTATCTTGCCAATGTCGCTGGTGTGAAACCAGCCCTGGTCGTCAAGCGGTAGTTCTGCCACATCATTTTCAACATACCCCAAAAATAGTGTCTTGCCCTTCACCAGAATTTCGCCATCATCTGCAATTTTCAGCTGCCGATGTTTAAGCAGGCTTCCTGAATGTCCGTGATTGTCAGCTTTACCGATAGTCACCTGTGAAGCCATTTCCGTTAAGCCGTAAGTAGTGTAAATCTTAAAGCCTGCTTTAAGACCCTGCTTAATTAGTTCGGCAGCTGCCGGGGCACCGCCTAAGATAACTGTTGGATAATTATTCAGAGAGTCTAACTGTCCGCTGTTTATCAGCCGGTGGAATTGAGTTGGTACAAACGAAGTGTGGCTAATTTCAAAATTATTAATTGAATCGGCTGTCTCCTGCTTGCTATCAGGAATGACAACCGCGCCGCCGCCTATTATAGATCTGAACAGAATTCCCAGCCCGCCGACGTGGCAAAGCGGCAGAGACAGCAGCCAGCGGTCATGTTCCGTAAACGGAATAAATTTGTTGGCGCTAATGGCATTGTAGTAAAAGTTTCCGTATGAGAGCAGTGCCGCTTTTGGCTGGGTGCAGCTTCCTGATGTAAATATTATGGCTGTCGGATGGTCAAGATTCACTACCGGTTCAGAACGAAGTCTGATTTTTTTTAATTCTCGCGGTACTATATCTTTTGACTGCCATTCTGTAATTAAGGATTCACCTAGAGATTTTGTTTTTTCTTTGGTGAAAATGAGGATGGGGCAGTCCAGAGAATTTAAAGCATTTTTTACGGCTCTTTTGGGCCAGCGATGATTCAGAGCACAAAAAATGGCGCCGATTCTTAAGAGCGCCAGCAGCAGTACATAATAGTCAAGAGAGTTTTCGCCTAAAACTGCAACATGGGAGTTTCTGGCCACTCCGCGTTCTTTTAAGTTTATGGCACTGATATGAACCAGCTGCTCCAGCTCGGCGAAAGTTGTAGTTCCGGTCGGTGTGATGACCGCCGCTGAATCGGGCTGCTTTTCAGCAGTAAGGTTTAAGGGACAGCGAAGTTCTGGCATTGTCTCAAACTTCCGAAAGCGTGAGAGATTCAAATTGTTTATCAAATATTTCTATATTTTTCATTTCAATCCGGCCATTTTTGACAGGAAATAATTTCAGATAGCTATCATCGGCATAGATACCCAGAGTGTCAAGGCCGCAGGCAGAATTTGTGGAATTACCGGCCGCCAGCTGGGCAATGACTGACAGCCCTATAACTGATTCGTAAGATGAGCTGAATGCGCAGGCTATCTTCTGAGATTTAGCCAGTTCGGCAAAACCTATGGTTTTTTCCAGCCCCAGGAGAGTAGGCTTCAGAACCAGGGCGAAGACCGAGCTGAATTTATTGAAATCTGATATTTCTATCTCTGTCAGGGTTTCATCGAGAGCTATTCGCATATCCAGGCTGCTATCAGAGAGTAGCTCGTGGAGTTCTGAGCTGTTTGAAACTGGCTCCTCGATATACTCAATTTGACAGTCTTTGGTTTGACTATGAAAAGTAGCTGCCTGCTCCAGGCTCCAGCCGCGGTTGGCATCCAGGCGCAGATTGATACTCTCACCAAGCTGCTCTCTTACTTTCTGGGTCAGGTCTATATCTTCTGACAATTCTCTACTGCCAACTTTCAATTTGACCGAGCCGTAGTTGCTCTCTTTGATATGTACCAGCGAAGTCATTATCTCTTCTTTACTGCCGCTCAAAAGGGCGTTCACTTCCAAACTACTGCTACAGTCTTTGCTGAGCAGCTCGGACAAGCTAATGTTTCGCCTGTCAGCACTTAATAATAAAAGCGCAGAAGCTACCCCAAAACTTACCGAAGGATAAACGTCACCCGGAAAATCTTTTATGACGCCGCTTATCTCTTCGGGCACCTGTTGAGACAGAGTTTTTTTTAAGGAATTGCAAATTTGAATCGTCTGAGATCTGGCCTCATCGAGATTTTCCCGGCTGAATCCGGGCAGCGGGGCTATTTCGCCAAAACCATAGCTGCTGTCGCTGTCAAAGATTTTTAAGATTAAACCTTCCCTTGAATCGATTGAAACAGATTTGAGCTTAAGAGCTTTTCTTAGCGGGATTTTGTAGCTGTAGAGTTTAAAATCTTTGAATTTCAAAGCAGCCATCCGATCGAAAACAAAAGGCTGTAGAGCAAAAGTATTTGAGCAGTCTGTGCCAGCACGGAGTTCAGCTCAGTTCCGTCTTTGTTGCTAAGAACTTTCCTGATAGGCCGAAGGGCAAAAAGAATTACGGCGGCGGCAAAAGTTGCCCGGTAATGCTCTTTAGTCATCAGCCAAAGTACGAGCGGAACCAGCGAGGCTGTTACTATGGCAATAGTATATTCGGCTTTTGCAAAAGTTGATCCGAATCTGACCGCCATTGTTTTTTTACCGGCGATTTTATCAGTTTCTATATCGCGCAGGTTATTGACAGTCAAAATTGCTACCGAAAACAACCCGGGAGCAAGACCGGCCAGTATCACCGCTGAGTTTATTTCGAGTGTCTGAACGTAATAGGTGCCGCCGGTGGCAACCGGACCAAAAAAGACCAGCACAAAAAAATCCGCCAGACCGCTGTAGCCTAAAGCTAATTTGGTGGCGGTGTATAAGACACCAAACGTAATTGACAGAATTCCTATAGCAACTATCGGCCAGCCGGCCAGGTAGACAAGATAGATGCCCGCTAAAAATGCCAGACCGAATGCCAGAACCATGGCTGTTTTTATCTCCGTCGGTGAGACGAGTCCGGCCTGAGTTACTCTGGTAGGCCCTAACTCTCTTTGGTAGTCGGCGCCTTTTTTGAAATCAAAATAATCGTTTGCTAAGTTAGTGCCGATTTGAATCAATGTTCCCCCGAAAAGCGCTGCCGCACCAGCCAGCAGCTGAAAACCACCGGCCTCATAGGCCATGGCTGTGCCGATTATTACCGGAGCAACTGCCGCCCATAAAGTTTTTGGGCGAATAGCCAAAAGCCAGATTTTCGATTTGGAGTAAGCCGTAGGCATTTTGTTTTCGTCCGCTTTTTTGTTCGTCTTATGGCTGGCGGGGGAATTTTGAAAAATCCGGTTTTCTTTTTTCGTTAAAGGCGTTGCGGCCTTCCTGTCCTTCTGCAGTCATATAGTACAGCATAGTAGCGTTGCCGGCTAGTTCCTGAAGCCCGGCCTGTCCGTCGCAGTCGGCATTAAGGGCTGCTTTGAGGCATCGAATCGCCATAGGCGAGTTGGCCAGAATTTCCTGACACCATTTTATTGTTTCGTTCTCGAGCTCAGCCAAGGGAACGACCATGTTGACCAGTCCCATTTGCAGCGCCTGTTTGGCGTCATACTGTCGACAGAGGAACCAAATTTCACGTGCTTTTTTCTGCCCCACTATCCGTGCCAGGTAACCGGCGCCGTAGCCGCCATCGAAAGAGCCGACTCTTGGTCCGCTCTGACCAAAAATTGCGTTGTCGGCGGCAATGGTCAGGTCGCAAATTAAGTGCAGTACATGCCCGCCCCCGATAGCATAGCCGGCCACCATGGCGATGATTGGCTTGGGGCAGGTGCGCAGCTGTCTTTGAAAGTCCAGAACATTTAACCGGTGCACGCCTCTCTCGTCTTTGTAACCTGAGTCGCCGCGTACTTTTTGATCGCCGCCTGAGCAGAACGCTTTCTCCCCCTGACCGGTCAGAATTATTACTCCGATTGATTGATCTTCGCGGGCATCTTCTAACGCCCGGGACATTTCAAAAACGGTCTGCGGCCGAAAAGCATTGCGGACCTCGGGACGATTGATTGTTATTTTTGCAATCCCTTCAGTTTTCTGATACAGAATATCTCTGTAGTCACCCGAATTCTGCCAATTTATTTTCGTCATAATATCCTCTTTATATCCTCTTGGTTTATATCAAAAACTTTTGCAGTTCAATTATATATTCTTGTGGTCTTTCAAAATGCGCATTATGTCCGGCGTTTTCGATTGACACAACCGTGATTGCTGCCGAACGCTCTTCCATTTCGAATGCTACAGACTTGAATTTATTGTCATCGGCGCCGACTATCAAGAGTGTTGGCGGTATAAGATCAGGTAAAATGTGCCAGAGAGGGGGCTGGACGCCTGTGCCCATAAATTTTAGTGATTTGCTTAAAGCTTCGGGGTTGTTTTCAGACCTGTTTTTTAGAAGTTTTTCAAATTTCTCACGATCCTGCCTGATTGAGTCAAACATGAAATTGCTGTACCAGCTTGTAATAAATTCGTCCATCGTCTGAGTTCTTAGTCTGTTGATAACAATACCGTCTGACTCGATTCTGGCATTACGTTCTTTTTCTGTTTTGAGCCCCGGTGAGGCTGATTCCAACATAAGCTTAGAAAAATATTTGGGGTGCGTAAGTGTCATATAAAGAGCCAGCCGACCGCCCATCGAGTAACCGACCAAAGAACATTGCTTGATTTCTTCCCGATTTAAGATAGCGAGTAAAGACAGAGCGGCCGACTGCATGGTGTAGTCAGAATCTGCAAGTGGCATTGTCCGGCCGTGTCCGGGCAGATCCGGCAAAATACAAAAGAACTTTTCTTTGAGAGTTTCTGCAACTTCACTCCAATCTTTAGAGCTCCCCAAAAAACCGTGAAGCATTACAATCGCAGGTGACTTATTACTGCCCTGAGTCTCGTAATAAAGATGCTTGCAGGCAGACATAAATTTAACTGCCGGATAAAACTTTTTTAACCACAGCTGTGATTTCCTGATGCAGTTTATAATTCGCGCTGCGGTCAGTTTTGACTTCTATGACAGATGGCTTATTTGATTTCTGGCAAGCTGCATAAACTCGGCTGAATTCTTTCATTGACACTGGCTGAAAGTAATTTAGACCAAACTGCCTGGCAGAATTTTCGAAACTCAGGCCATGCGGCGTGCCAAAGAATTTTTCGAAATCCTCAGTCTGTGATGCGACCGGCAGAAAAGAGAAAATTCCGCCGCCATCATTATTGAAAACAACTATTGTCAGCGGCTGCTTTGAATCGCGCGCAAGTTTGAGGGAATTAAGATCGTGCAGGAAAGTCAGATCACCGACTAAGAGTGTGACCGGGGACCTTCGGCCATTGGCATAACCGACTGCAGTTGCAATAGTGCCATCGATGCCCGAAACACCGCGATTATATTCGACAGCTACTGCCTTACCATCAGCTGCTGCAAACATGTCCATCTCTCTGACCGGCAGGCTATTGCCAAGAAACAGCGCAGCACTATCGGCTATTTGCCGGGATATCGCGCGGCAGACCGCTGGCTCTGATATGGCGTCATTGCTATCCAGAATTTCGTTTAATGTTTTATCGATTTGTTTGGATTGATTTGATAATGTTTCAGTTAGTTCGTCATTGCCATGTTGTCGAATTATTTGTTCTAAACTTTTGCAAAACGAAGCGACGCTGCACTCGAGCCTGAGTGTGACCTGATGGTTGGGGTCTTCTCTCTGAGGATGGCTGGCAATCTGAATGTAGTTTTTCGGTCGGGTAGAATTCAGCGACTTTAGCACTCTTTTTGAGACAGGCTGACTGCCAAAATGAAGGACGGTATCGACGTCTGCAAGCAGAGCATCATCGGCCGCTAGCATCAGGTCGAAATATGATATTATAATTTCTGAATTCTCCGAGCCAAGACGCAGGCCTGAAGCGACATCCGGCATGAGCGGCCAGCCGAGCCGCCTGGCCAGAGACTCCACCAGTTTGCTATCAGTCGTGTTAACTTTACCGACTACGATTAGGCCGCTTTTAGTTTCATTGATTATTTTTATTGGTTCTTTGAGTTGATCTTCGGACAGCCGCAGCTCCGGCCTGCTGTATGTCGTAAAAGGTTTTTTACTTTGCAGCCAGCTGGTCAGATTGCTCATATAAGCAGAAAAATCTTTGTTGTTAGCTGTCGGCGCCAGCGGTTCACGGAACATACAATTGAGATGTACCGGACCCGGCGGAGATGACAGCGAACGATTAAGCGCCTGATCAACTGTGGTCAGGACAAATTCCGGCGCGATTTTTTCATCGGGGCAGGGCATATCAAACTGCCAGCGGACAAATCGTCCATAGAGATTCGATTGATTTATAGTCTGGTTGGCCGCGGTCTCTTTTAGTTCCGGAGGACGGTCGGCAGTT
>JADFPZ010000041.1 GCA_022562075.1 Candidatus Zixiibacteriota bacterium
GTTATGAGAGGCGCACATGATTGCCAGTTGCTTGACCGAAAAGCCAAAATGGTCAAACCCGCCGGACAATAGTAGCGGCAGCGCCTGAAACGGCTTGACCGAAGAGCGCATCGAAGTCACCATTTCCGGATCACCTACGTAATGGGTCAATTCGCCTTGTTCATTGACTACAGCAATAGAACCGTTGTGCACCGCTTCAACGGCAGTTCCGCGATATACTTTTGCGAGGGTATCAGGCTGATTTTTCATGGAAGAAATATAGGGATTAAAAAGAACGAGCCAAAGTTTTAATGTAAGTCAGGACCGGGACAAGGGATCGCTGACCTACAAGTTCTCCATCACCACTCCCCCGCTCTCGAAACCAACCCCCCGGACCGGTTTGTTTTGTGCTTTGGGATTGATGCAGGAAGCTGGCGCGCCGGTTCGAGAAGGCAACGCACGAGGTGCGCTTTTTTTATCATCCAATTCTGCTGACAAATATAAACTGTCACCTGATATATTAGTGACAGTATTATCGCCGCAGTCCTGCCAGTAAAAAAAGATTTGTAGCATCGAGTCGGTTTCCAAATCTAACTTTGAACTGTCGACATGGATAATAAGTTTTGCTAGCGAGGCTTTTCTGTCAAAGCCGTAACAGAGCGGACGGACCGTGTCCCCACCAAACTCAGCCATGGCCAGAATCTGCCAGACACCTAGTGGTGCATCACCGGAAGTCTTGAAAGAGAAATCGCGGCTGTTAAAAAATTTCCACCTGCAGGAATCCGGTATTTCTCCGGGGATGATTTCGAGAATCTCAAGCGCCGGTGAATCAAAACCGATTTTGATATCAACTCCGCCAATAGGCTTGCCCGATGATTCGATGTCGATATCTATTGTATCGATTAGTTGTCCCAAAGAATACGATTCACTTTCAATCGTGATTTTATAGTATGGCATATCAGCCTTTGTGGAATCTTCTGAAAAGATATCACCGGCTGTTAAAATCACTATTAGAAAAAGAATGCGACAGAGATAGTTTGTTCTTAGTAGTTTTATCATACCTGTTTAGAATTTTTATAAAAAAACCCGCCATTTAAGACGGGTTTTTTTCGGGTTCAAATCTTTCTATTTTTTTATTGTCGCAGGTGCTTCTTTGACAACCTTAAACTTGTATGGCCCGCCCCATTCCGGATAGTGCGCAGACTGATTAGGACCGGCATAAAGCCATCTTCCGCTCGGAGGCCAGTAGCTGGAGTCTATGACAAATGTACCCACGGTTGGAATCATCAAATCCAGCGAAAGCTGTTTTTGCTTTTCGTGAGCTTCGTAAGATTTCTTGATACTTACTCCGCCAAAGCCGATTGTATCGGCCAGCTTGCCGTCCCAGCTTCTTTCGACAACAAAAATGCCCTTCATATCCCAGATAGAATTATCTTCCCAGCCGTTGTAAGCTTTGATATCACCGGACTCATTAATACCTTTGCCGCTGTCTGCAATATGGACAATTTCTTTGATGTCATCTGATTTTAGACAGAAGCCGATTGTAAACCCCAGCCGCTTAGCATCATTGGTAAAGTAAAAGTCGGCCGAAAATGGCTTGCCAGCTATAATCGTGCTGTCATTTAAGGCACCCTCGCCTGAAAGCTGAACGCTAATTGAGGCGCTCTGAACTGAGCCAATCGTTAGCATCAGTCCTGATACAACAAGGGACAGAAGTTTAAATTTTGACATTTTCTTCTCCTAAATTTCTCATGAAAACTGGTAGTAGTTTCTATTGAATATCGATTCTTCTACAGAAATTAGTATGGTTTGTTCCTTGTGTCAACAGCCGATATTGCAGGCACAAGAACTGCCCAATATGGGCATTAGAGCGGTAACTCCAGACCATCTTCGGCAATCGAGACATTTGATACCCCGCTCTTGCTGATGGCCTGCTTGATCTGTTCTACTTCTTCAGGCGATCCAAGATGAGTTAAAATATACCGGCCAACATTATATTCTCCTGAGACCGTCAGGAATTTTTCAATATTAACATGGGTTGTTTCAATTATAACGTAGTCGTTGGTATTTAGATATTTGGTGACATCTTCAAACTCCCCCAAATCGGCCGAATAAAAAAGTCGTTTGTCTGCAGTCTCTATTTGAAAACAATGGCACTGCATCTTATTAGGGATATCAAGCCCGCCGATATCTTCTGCATATTTTTTCAAGTGATTGGTCTCATACGCTTTGAGACTGAAGCCGTTATCAAATTCAAATCCTGATTCATAGCCGATAAGTTTAAGCTCAAACGGCATTCTCTCCGGCCAAAGATAGACTGCATAGAGATACTGCCTGAATATTTCAACAAATTCTGACGGAAGATATACATCGAGTCTGTCTGTCCGCCCAT
The DNA here is from genome assembly GCA_022562075.1 of Candidatus Zixiibacteriota bacterium. GTDB lineage: Bacteria > Zixibacteria > MSB-5A5 > GN15 > FEB-12 > JACZWU01. The sequence continues at coordinate 2,372 of JADFPZ010000041.1, forward strand.
TTAGATATATCAGCTGAATGAATAGCGATAGTTCACAGACATGGTCTGAATGGGTATGGCTGATAAATATTCTGTCAACTTTGAGCGGATCAGCGCCTGTTCTTAAAAATGAACTGGTTACCCCGCCGCCGCAGTCTATCAGGCTGCAGCTGTCACCAACTTTTAAAACGTAGCCGGAGCAGGACCTTCCGGCCTGCGGAAAACCGGACGATGAACCCAGAACTGTAAATGAATTTTTTGACATTTATAAGCCGCAGATGCTGAATTAACTGAATTCTTTTGAAATACGCTCCAGAGCTTCTTGGCAGTCATCTTCTGAAACATCGAGATGCGTGACAAACCGGATCTTGGTCTCGCTGTAGGCTACTGCTCTGATGCCTATCGAAGTCATCTTTTCTATTACCTCAGCGGCATTACTTTCTGATTTCAAATATATGGCTACTATGTTTGTCTGTACTTTTTCCAAATCAATTTCGAACGTTTTCAGAGCGTTTAATCCTTCGCCCAAAATTCTGGCATTAGAGTGATCTTTAGCCAGGCCTTTAATATTATTCTTCACAGCATACAATCCTGCGGCGGCAATAATTCCGGCCTGACGCATTGCTCCACCGAACAGCTTTCTTTCTCGACGACATCTTGCAATAAACTCGCTGCTGCCGATAATCATCGAACCGACCGGCGCTCCCAGTCCTTTTGACAAGCAGACCGAGATAGAATCAAACGGGTCTGTAAGTTCTTTTAACGATAGACCTGTGGCAACATGAACATTCCATATTCTGGCGCCATCAAGGTGAAAAATTAGTTCGTGCTCCTTACATAATTTTGCCAGTTCGACAATTTCATTTTGAGGGATTATTGTGCCACCATGCCGGTTGTGTGAGTTCTCAACTGCTACTATTTTGGTCAGTGGTGAGTGAATGTTTCTTGGCCTGATATTTTTTCTCACTAAGTCAGCGGTTAATGCTCCCGAATCTGTAGTCAGCAGGTTTACTAACAGCCCCGCATGAACTGCCGGTCCGGCGACCTCGTAGTTGACCAGGTGGCACTCTCTCTCACACAGCAGCTCCCAGCCCGGCTGGCTATTTGTTTTCAGGCAGATTTGATTGGCCATAGTTCCAGACGGCACAAAAAGAGACGAATCCCTGCCAAACAGTTCAGCTATAAAATTTTCAAGTTCGTTTACTGTCGGGTCGTCGCCAAAAACATCATCACCTACTTCGGCCGTTAGCATAGCCTGGCGCATCGCTTGGGATGGCTTGGTGACGGTGTCTGATCGTAAATCAATTATTTTCATTCTTGCAAATATAAGTGGTTTTAAAACTCAGGCAACTTATAGAGAAATGTGAATTTTTCTAATTTGAATAAAAAAAGCCGCTATGTCAAAAGTTAAAGCGACATTAACAAATTTGGCGATTGCTTAATCTTTTACTCGGCCAATTCTGCCAGGGTCACGTTGAGAGCTCTTGGACCCTGCTCTGTTTTGGTCAATTCGTATTGGACTTCCTGTCCTTCTTTGAGTGTCTTAAATCCTTCCATTTTAATAGCACTATAATGGACGAAAATATCTTGCTCGATTCCCTCGCTGGTAATGAAACCCCAGCCTTTTAAGTCATTGAAGTATTTAACTCTACCTTTGGACATCAATTCCTCCGAGGCTTAACGACTAACATCTGCACTCCCTATAATGTTATTATAAATATGGATTAGCTTCTTGCCAACAAAAATTTGGCAGAAATCAGTTAATTGAGCTCAAAACGATAAACATAGTCATAGCCAGCCCTGACAAAAGCGGCACCGAGACATTATCGTCCACTCCCATCGGCCAAGCTTCAACTAAAGTGGCAACTAACGCCCCTAAGAGAGCTACCTGCAACGATATGCCTGGAGCAAAAACAGCTACTAAAAATGTCGCTGCCAGACAGCCCAGGGAACCTTCCAGAGTCTTATTTCCTATTTTGGTACGGCCAAATTTCCGTCCAATCAAAGCGGCGGCGACATCTCCAACTATAATGAAAGAAATAGCTGCAATTGCTACCGGCTTGCTGAATAAAGCTATGGAGACTGAGGCAGTCAGGAGAATATATGATGCCCCGGTCAGGTCACCATCCTGCTCATGTTTACGCAGCATATGCGAGAAAACTCGGCTGCCAAATACTCTCCAGAACCACCAGTTCCGCAATCTGGAAACATCAACGACCAGCATGAGCAGTGTGATACAGGACAGAATCCAGAAAGCTGTCACTTGTTCCAGCCCCAGAAAGTAATATCCACCGGGAATAACCAGCGCGCCTATATGCGTTGACTTTCTTAAAAGTTCCTGTTTAAGACTTATGTTAGGAGCAGATGTACTAGGAACCGTTTCCTTCATCTGATTCTCTGCGCTGACCTAAAGGTTTTAAGTGTATCGGAAAAATTCTATTTGAAATTGAAACGTTATACTTTGTAAAAAGCATTTTCTTAACTTCAACTTTCTGTCGTTCAAAATCTATGCTCTTTAGTATTTTTTTAATTTCTGGTACCGCTCTTTTAAACGAAACGGTCATTTTCTTCTCTATAACCTTTATTATGCGATAACCGTACTCGGTATGAACCGGTCTGCTTATTTGTCCTTCACCTGTTACACGCGCAGTTTCAAAAAACTCCGCTGATACATCGTCCGGTCCGATAAATCCAAGATTGGCTAGCTCGATTTTTATCTCTTCTTCGCCGGGATAGTAGTCTCTGGCCAGTTTCATGAAATCCGCACCTGCAATCGCCTGATCTCTGACAAACTCAGCAAACAGGGAATCTTCGACAAGTATGTGCTGGACATTGAAAGGCTTTTCTACAGCATACTTATCAATGTTTTCTTGATAGTAATCTTTCATCTGTTCTGTGGTCGGTTCCCAGCGATGATTGACAATTATACTTTCAATAATATGCCTTGAAAAGGTGTGCTTAATGCCGGCTATCTGTTTAGTAATGTGCGGCAAAGTATCCAGTTTCATCTTTCGAGCTTGCTGGACAATGACCCACTTCCGGGCAATTATTCTGACCATCTCCTTTTTCATCTCGACGGTCGAATTCGATACTTTATACTTTTTTCTGATTGTCTCTTCGCCGACTCTTAGATCACCAAAATCAATTGTATCTGCCTGGTTTACTATGGCTGCCCAGATCGGTTTATCTACTTTGTAAATATTCGTATCATAGAGAGATTCGTTGTACTCAACCTCCATATCGGAAAAGAGTGTATCAAAAACCAGCATGCTGTATTCCCGGATCTTACCGCTCAAAACTTTTGACCGGGCAATAGCATACTGCTGCTGATTCAAGGGGGGTACGCCTTCGGGAATATAGTGCTCAATGTACAGAATCTGCCATCCGTCTTTATCTCTATAAGGGCCAACGATATCTCCAGGCCTGGCCGCAAAGGCCACGGAGTCAAACGGCCAGGCAAAAAAGCCGGGTTGAACCCATTCAATTAATCCGCCTCTGCGGGCAGAAACTTCATCATGAGAGAACTTTTTTGCCGTTTCAATAAATTCATCTTTGGAATTAATGCCTGATCTTAAATGAAAAGCTATTTCTTTTGAGGCTTGCTCAAGCGCACTATCAGACATAGCCCGGTATTTTAGTGAATCCGGCCCGTATTTGAGAGACAACTTTGAAATGACGATGTGGCGAGTCTGTATCTGTTCTTTTAGACTGAATTCCTCTGTATGTTCTCTGATATATTTGAATATTTCTGAAGTATCCGCGGATACTTTGCTATATATCGCATTCTTGTAATAGACATCTGACATTATCGTTGCATAGCTTGCCCGGTACCTGCTGTAATATTCATAGTGGTTACTTAAATCGACCTCTGTTGCCTCAAACCCGAGCAAGGTGTCTACGACCATGCTATCAACCAGCTTCTTTACTATCGATTTTTCAAGTATGCCACCTTTAGGTAGTATTGTGCTCTCAGCTAATCGTTGATAGAACTGCGCTGTTGTCAGGCTGTAATTATTGTCTGCTCTGGCAATTTCATTTTCAAACTTGCTCAAATCTTTTTGATAGATAATTACAGGTACAGGTCGGCAGGACGTCAGAAATACTACCGTTAAGACAATGGAAAAAAGAACTATTAGTTTTCTCAATTCTAAACACACCTCTCAGATTGAAGTCTGTTAAATTATACAGCTGTAGAGAAAAAACAAGTCCTAAAAGGAAATTGATTCCTCAGATAAAGAGCCGGAAATCTTACTGGTGCGCCGGGCCAGATCAGCCAGTCCAAGCTGCGAATAAGTCTTAAATTCAAGAATAAACGAAGTCCCGAGGTTTTCTTCTGATTCTATCCTAATATCGATTCCCAGAACTTCTGCCAATCTGTGCACAATTGCTAATCCCAGGCCTGTGCCCCCTTTTCTGGTCGAGAAAAACGGCTGAAAAGCCTTATTGGTTAATTCTGCCGACATACCGGGGCCATTATCTATTACTTCCAATTTTACGATTTGCTGCTCAGCAAGGTTTAAGACTTTGAAAGTTATCTCGCCCGGCTGACCTTCGAAAGCCTGACAGGCATTAACCGCCAGATTTATCAAAATCTGCTTAATGAGGTCTTCATCACCGATCACATAAACTATTGACTCTTCTGATTCAAGATTTACTTTGATATTTGAATGTATTGATTCGTCCCGGTATAGAATTTCCATAGTTTCTGAAATCAGATGACACAATTCAACTTTGTTGAATGTCCTACTTTCAATACTGGCATATTGAAGAAATTTTGTTAGCATTTTGGTTAAGCGGTCTGATTCCTTTACAATCAGGTCCATCAGCTGCTGATTAGTGCCATCCAGTTTCAATTCATTTTTGATTACTTCTACTGAGCCAGAAATTGCCGCCAGAGGGTTTCTGATTTCATGGGCGATACAGGCCGATAATTCGCCGATTGCCGACAATCTGTCTGCCGACCGGACCTTGTCTTCTAATTCTTTGGCTTCAGTCAAGTCAGAAAATATCACAATAAGTCCGCGCAGCACACCATCGGGTTCTGTCAATACAGATGTTGACAGTCCCAATGGAATAACATTGCCTTTGCTTACTTCGATCTGTAATTCCTTTCTGGGGAATTCGATTCTTTCGTCTATACCTGCCTTAAGACATCTGGCGAGTTCCGGCATCTTCTTTTGAAAAACGCTGTGGCAATCCTCGCCCTTGATATCCCTTTCTTTGAAACCCGTAATTGTCTCTGCGGCTCTGTTAAAAAATATAATCACGCCTCTGGCATCGATGCTCATCAAACCCGAACTGAGATGTCTGAGGATGTCGTCTGTTTCAAGCTTGGCAATTCTAAGCGCTCTAGAAGTATCTTCCAGTTGCCTGGCGCCGGACTTAATTCTTTCAGCCAGATAGCCCGAGATAAATGCTACCAGATAGAAAATCAAAAATTGGAAAAAGATAGCATAGAACAATCGTTCCTTGCCGGCAAAAAAACTGCTCAGTTCTTCGATTGATAAAGACAAATTAGCATCTATGATATAAACAAGCCATACTATTATGCTCAAGGCCGAAGAAACAATTGTGGCCATCAAAAGTGTACCGGCCAACCGGTAAACCAGAGCAGCAGAGGCTATGGTCAAAACAAACATCGCTGTAAGTGGAGAGCTTATGTCACCGGTGGAGTAGACAACAACTGACTCTAAAGCAATTTCGAATACAAAGTGAAGCGCGACAACCCAAGGAGTTATCATCGCAAGCTTGCGCTTGAACTTCTTAGTAAGAGATACTCCTACAGCAAGAGTCAAAAGTGAATAGATAATGACAGGCACCTGGATAAAGCCTGGGAAATCCATCCAGAGTACAATTACCGCAAATAGGATTACATAAGACGTCAGTCTGAGCGGCAAAAACCAGTCAATTCTTTCCAGATGTCTATTTCTTGTCATATATAGCAACGGCGCCCTGGAGGGCGCCGTCCTGCTTAGTTTTTTATCAAATCAGCTACAATTTCTTATCGTTAGATTTTTCCAATGATGTCGAACATTGGCAGATACATAGCTATCAAAATACCACCAATGACAATACCCATAAATACAATAATGATTGGCTCTATTATAGAAGTCAGAGCAGTTACAGCTTCATCTACTTCTTCGTCATAGAAATCTGCAATCTTGCTGAGCATGTCATCCAGGCCACCTGTCTTTTCACCAACAGCAATCATCTGAGTGACCATTGGAGGAAAAACTCCAGATTCTTTCAGCGGGCCGGTAATCGTATCACCTTCGGCGATTGACAGAACTGACTTGTTTATCGCGTTTGCGATAACCACGTTACCTGCGGTTTTAGCAGTAATCTCCATAGCTTCAATAATTGACACACCAGACGATAGCAGGGTTCCCAAGGTACGAGTAAACCTTGCCACTGCAGATTTTCTAATCAAGTTTCCGAATATTGGTGTCATAAGCATGAACTTATCAAATAGAAGCGCACCAGTCGGAGTTTTCTTCCACCATAAAAGACCGACAACAAATCCTATCGAACCGACTATCAGGTAAAGAAAGTAGTCTTGCAAGAAATGCGAAATTCCCAAAACATACTGAGTAGGCATCGGCAGTTCCGCGTTTAGCCCTCCGAACATCTTAGCAAAGACAGGAACGATAAACGTCAACATACCAACTGTTACACCAGCGGCCACTACTACGATAACGGACGGATAGACCATGGCGCCTTTTACCTTACGAATCAGCTGGTCTGATTTTTCGCGATATGCTGCCAAACGCATAAGAATGACATCCAGTGCACCACCGACCTCACCTGCCTGTACCATATTTGAATAGAGCTGGTCAAATACTTTGGGATGGCGCGCCAGAGCATCGGCCAGAGTAGCACCGCCCTGTACACCTTCTTTTACCTGTGTGATAACCTTGGCAAGCCCCTGACTATCAGTCTGAGACGCCATGATTTCCAAGCATTGGACCATGGGCAGCCCGGCGCCAATCATCGTAGCAAACTGGCGGGTAAACCGGGATATATCCAAGCGACTTATGCCGGTTCCGAATTTTATATTTATGTCCGGAGCTTTCCTGGTTATCGAGGTAACCAGAATACGGTTCTGCCTTAAAACGCGCTCAAGATCCTCTTTGCTTTTCGCCTTAAGCGAGCCCTGGACTGGTGCTCCGGCTAATGTCTTTCCTTTGTATTCAAAAACTGCCATTTACTTAGCCTCTTTCAACCTGCACAACTAACTGAATGCAGGAGATCTTTGAACTTTACTTTTCTGGAGCATTTCCGTCAACTCCTGAGTTGAACCGCTATGCGCCATTGCATCGTTTATTGTAATTTTGCCGGTCTGGTATAATTCTGCCAGTGATTGATTCATTGTCTTCATACCATATTTTTGCCCGGCCTGTATCATGGAATATAGCTGATGAACTTTATCATCACGTATCAGTGCCCGAATAGCAGGCGTTACCACCAATATTTCCATGGCCAACACACGTCCGCCGCCTATTTTGGGAATCAACGTCTGTGATACTATCGCCTGAAGAGTGAACGAAAGCGTAACCCGTACCTGCTCCTGCTGATTTGCGGGAAAAGAATCTACTATTCTGTTTACAGATTCTGCCGCAGAGTTTGTATGCAATGTAGCAAAAGCAAGGTGTCCGGTCTCTGAAATTGATAGCGCCGACTCAATTGTTTCCAGATCTCTCATCTCGCCCACCAGAACTACATCCGGGTCTTCCCGTAACGCGTATTTTAGAGCTGTGGCGAATGAGGCTGTGTCAGAATACACCTCGCGCTGGTTAACCAGAGATTTCTTATGGCGATGCAGGTATTCAATCGGGTCTTCTATAGTAATTATATGAACGGCTCTTTCTCTGTTAATTTTGTCAATCACGGACGCCAGGGATGTTGATTTCCCTGAACCGGTGGGTCCCGTAATGAGTACCAGCCCGCGAGGAAGATTTGCAAAATCCGCGATTACTTTGGGCAATCCGAGCTCTTCAAACGTCTTTACTTCATAAGGAATCTGCCGCAGCACCACTGCAACATTGCCTCGCTGCATGAACATATTGGCGCGAAACCTGCTCATCTGCTCAATTCCGAATGAAAAATCCAGTTCGGAGTTTTGTTCAAATTTGAGCTTCTGCTTTTCGTTGAGCATCGTATAAGCTATCTTCTTGGTGTCTTCACTTGTCATTGGATCATATTTCAGATGTTGAAGCTTTCCATCGACCCGGACGACCGGAGGAGCCCCGACAGTAATATGTAAATCAGAAGCTTCCATCTTGAACATTTCTTCAAGCAGTTCACGCAGACCTACCATGGTTTTCCCCATATTAAAGCGGTTTAATCGGCTCTTTGGATACTTATAATTTATCGGTAAAAAGTGAAGGTTTCTTGAGTTTTATTTGTAGAATCAGGGTTATAAGTTACTGAAAGACAAGGCCCTACAATGGCGATATTTTTATATGACAGCCGCCGTAGTAGCGAAAACCTCATCGATACTGACCATACCCTGCTTCATCTTTTCAATAGCAGACATGCGCAGGCTGTACATTCCTTCATTCAGGGCAGTTTTTTGAATGTCACTATCGGTGCCTCTATCAAGAATCAGCTTTTCAATGGCCGGTGATATAGGCATGATTTCAAATATAGCTGTTCTGCCCGACTGCCCGGAATCACCGCACTCGTCGCAGCCAGTTCCTTTGAAAGCTCTTAGATTGGTCAGGCAGATTGATGGTACCCCGAGACTCTCTACTTGATCTTTAGTCAGATTGATCTCCGTTTTACAGTTCTGGCAGACTTTTCGAACCATTCTTTGTGCCAATATTAATTTGGTGGCCGAAGCTACCAGATAAAACGGTACATCCATATCCATCAAACGGTTAATAGATGACGGAGCATCATTAGTATGCAAGGTGGAAAAGACAAGGTGACCGGTAAGAGCTGCGCGAATGGCTATTTCTGCCGTCTCGCCGTCACGAATTTCTCCAAGCATTATAATATCCGGGTCCTGTCGCAAAAACGACCTGAGGGTATTTGCAAATGTTAGACCTATATCGGACTTGACAGCGACCTGATTGATGCCATCGAAGTTAAATTCAACGGGGTCTTCGGCTGTCATGATATTAACGTCCACAGTATTGATTGTTTTTAAGGCAGAATACAAAGTCGTAGTTTTACCGGAACCCGTCGGTCCGGTAACCAAAATTATGCCATATGGCAGGTGAACAGCTCTTCTGAAACTATCGAGATCTTCAGTTCTAAATCCGAGCTTGGTCATATCGACCATCAAAGCCATCGGGTCCAGGATTCGCATGACAACTTTTTCTCCGAATATCGTTGGCAGACAAGAAACACGAAGGTCCACAGTTCTTCCGGCGATCTTGACTTTTACACGTCCGTCCTGAGGCAGACGACGTTCGGATATATCAAGCTCTGCCATAATTTTAATACGTGAAATAATCGCCGCCCGGTACTTGAAAGGCAGTGGTGGCAGTTCTCGTAAATCACCGTCTACTCGGTAGCGGACACGAATCCGCTTTTCATAGGTTTCAAGGTGAATATCAGAGGCTCCTATTCGAATAGCATCGGCAATAATTGAATCAACCAGTTTTACCAGCGGCTTATCCTGAATGGCAGAAAGCAGGTCAGACTCATCAGGAGCCGACTCACTCGAGACTACTTCTAAACTATCATCCGCATCAAGGCTGGCAACAATATCAGAAAGCGCTCCCGTATCTCTATACTGTGCTTCGATAGCTTTTTCGATCGCATTTTCGGGTGAAATGACAGGCTGGACGGTGCAGCCAGTTATAAATTTTATAGCGTCTAATACGTAAACATTATTGGGATCACCGATAGCTACCAGAAGGTTCTTGCCAATTTTTGAGATTGCTATGACTTTGAACTTGCGGGCGATATCAAGCGGAATCATCTTGACGACATCCGGATTCAGCTCAATGTCACTGAGCTTAAGGGCACCAATCTTCAAGTGCTTTCCGATAAACTGCGCTATTTCATATTCTGATTCAACAGCGCCGATTTTGACCAGGGCAGCTTCAAATTTCTCGCTCTCGCTTTTGACCAGCTTTAGCGCTTTGTCGGCCTGTTGCTGAGAAATCTTGCCGTGTTTAACTAGTATGTTGCTGAGTTCTATAGCCATACCTATTGCCTGTAGTTAACTCCTGTCCGTATACAGGTTAAAAAGTCTACGTGCTGTTTGTATAAGCGTTAGTGCTTAGTCCTGAAAAATGTCGTCCAGCTTTTCCTGAGTACGCTCGACAAAATCACCTTCAACAGCGCTCTTACGGCCTGAGGCAGACTTCTCTTTTATCTCCTCAAAAATCTCAGTCAAGCCGTTAGCGGTTTCTTTGGCATAAAGGCGAACCATTCCTATAGTTGTACGGTCGTCAAAGATAACTACCAAAATTGAACGATCTCCCACTATAGACATGTGGATATGGTCTTTCTTGCCTTGATGAAACAGGACTGAAAACTCCGGTTCACCGACCAGCCTCGCTATCTCTTTTGTCGAAGCAAACGAGCCGGCCAAAAGGGCCGCCAGCGCAGTAGTATCAAGAGAGTGTGTGAACCCCAGTCGGGTAATAAGGTGGCCGTCTTTATCGACTAACAGAGCGCACTTTGCTTCTGCTCCTTTAAGCATCTTGGATATCAGAGCTTCTATCTGATTTATTTCTTCTTCGTAGATTATCAGGCTATCATCAGACATTCCTGCCTCCTAAATATTTATTTAATTCCAAACAATTTCTTAAATATGCTGCGCTTTTTTTGCTCTCGTCGCTTAAGCGAAGGAGCCATCCTGGGAGTGAGAGAACCAGAATCTTTCATAGCGGCCGGATCGCCTGTGTCTGAATCACTATTTGTGATAATTTCCTCACTTTGATTCATGCCGGGATACGGTCTATCATCCATTTCAGAATCGCCCTCTCCCGAAGGATCCGCCTGTTTTGCGCCCGGATAAGGACGATAGGCGGGAATTCTATCGTCAGTCGCCGATGTTGCCGGCGCATCGGCTGTAGCTACTTCGGCTGTTGGCTGTCCCTGAACTTGAGGAGCGACGGGCGGTGCTGCATAGGGATCGTTGCCCAAGGGCTGAACCGAAGGATCAGCCAGCGGCCCATCTGGGTCTGGCTGCCCGGTTGGTGGAACTGCAACTTGAGCTGGAGGCTCTGGTGCCGCAGGTGCCTGAGGTGCCGCAGGTGCCTGAGGTGCCGCAGGTGCCTGAGGTGCCGCAGGTGCTTCGACAGCTGTTTTCGAAGTATTGCTTGATACCTGAGAATTTTTAGCCTTTTCCAGGACAAGTTTGATAATCAGTTTGAGCGTATCAAAAACTCCAGTTCCCACAGTAGCTGAAGCCTCAAAAGTAGGGAAATTATAAGTATTAAGCTTTTGATCCATCTCTTCCGTTGTCATTATATTGGGAAGGTCTCGTTTGTTATATTGAATCACCAGTGGCAGCTGATTAATATCGTAACCATATTCTTTGAGGTTATCTATCAGGTTTGCCAAAGCTTCAATATTTTCGTCCATTTTGTCAGGCTGACTGTCTGCAACAAATACAACGCCGTCTACACCCCGCAAAACTAATTTACGAGTAGCATTGTAGTAGACCTGGCCGGGCACAGTATAGAGCTGAAACTTGGCCTGAAATCCATTGATTGTACCAATATTAATTGGCAGGAAATCAAAATAGAGAGTCCGGTCTGCTTCAGTCGCCAGAGATATAAGATCTCCACGTGTTGTGCTGGGCACTTTGGTGTGGACATATTGCAAGTTGGTAGTCTTGCCCGATAAACCCGGACCATAATAGACAATTTTGCAGCAGACCTCTCGCGCCGAGTAATTTATTGATACCATTTATTTCTTCCTGCTATTCTTAATTTCTAACTTGACGTTTTTAATCGTGATATTGCGTTCTTAATTTCAAGTCGGATTAGACCAATATTCACTTCTTTCTCTGCAGTTACTACCAGAATGCCGAGTCCGGCATCACTGAAAAACAGTTTGGCGTCATCAGCTTCTATTGTAACATGTGTCAAAGGGCTGCTCTGGAGACGCTCCAACGATTTATGGATGTTGGCTGTTATCGATGCCGCCAGGGCTCCGACTGTCTCGCTGTCAAAGGACTCCTGTAAATCGGCGGCAATCACAATACCGTCATTGCCTACTACCATGGAACCGGTTATACCGGTTGTTTTGTTGAGTTCACTGAGTACTTGATACATGTTCTGTCTCCACACTGGCAAACACCGTTTGTCCGTAACGCTCTAACTGTTTCTTTACCATTTCCACCCCCTGGTTTATCCTGATATTCAGCAAGTCATTTGTTTGTATACGGGCCATCGTCATCAGGGATACTTGCTCAATTTCAACGACTACCAGCCTGGTGTCTTTCATTTGCAAGTCGATTCTATCGAGCGAGCCCTGAGTGAGTCCTTCCATGAGCGGAGCGTTTCGTTCCAGCAGAGTTAACGCCAGCGGGGCAATATCTTCGGCAACCAATGCTCCTCTGACAAAATTTGCAAGAAGCAGACCTTCGGCGTCGACAACCACCGCTAATTGAACGGAACCATCTTCGCCAATGTAATCCACGGCCTTCTCAAAGCCGCTTACTTCGTTAAGTCCGCTCGTTGAGCGAGTACGCACGACCCGGCGATTGCCATAGCCCTGCGGTTCGACCGTAACCTTTTGAGATGAAGCTACCCCATAGCCGGTATCGAGGGCAGGGGCACAAGGGGCAAAGGATATCCTCTGGACCAGTTCCCATTCCCGGCTAGGCACCTGCTTCCGATGAGGCACTACAAGCTGGGAAGCATGCACGGCAACTTGCGCTTTACATCAATCCAGACCATGCGGGGTTGCCCGTGGAAGTGCATCTTCTG
>JADFPZ010000042.1 GCA_022562075.1 Candidatus Zixiibacteriota bacterium
ATGAAAACGAAAGCTGGAGGTCAAGAGTATATTCTAAGGTGGAATTTGATAGTGCAGTAGCTAGTAAGGAATCAAATTTACTCAATTGACGGCTCTCCAACCTCACACCCGAGGTGGCCCACCATTTTGGTATGCATCCCCGCAAATTCCCTCCATTCTCACAGTAAAATACTTTCGCCACTCTAAAAGAAAGCGGCTATGCCCGTTTCTGTCAGTGAACGCGATTAAAACAAAAACCCAACAACTTTTGATTGGGGAAAGTAAACTATGACAAAACCGATTCAATTCACTTGACTATCCATGTGACAATCAACATATTATCAAAATGGATAGTGTTGACCATATGATAGATAGCAGCAAGATAATTATTGATGCGGTTTCTGATTCGTGGGATACAAATACGGTAGTATTACTAGTATCGGTAATCGTCGTATTTATCGGATACTTCTTCACTTATTTTTTTAATCTTCGTCTTGCTCGACGAGCAGAACGGTTGGCCTTCTTAACTGCCCAGTTGAACGAACTCTATGGTCCCCTTTATGTTATTACGCAAACTACAAAAACACTATTCGAAGCACTTGGTGAGAAAGTAAAAGAAAAGGGGATGAAATTTATAAATGAAGATGCTCCCAAGTCTAAAGATGATCTATCAGAGTGGCAAATCTGGTTAGAAGAAGTATTGATACCATTAAATACAAGACTAGAAGACATTTTGATACAGAAGGCACATTTGATAAGAGAGAGAGAAACTCCTAATTGCTTATTGGCGTTTAGTGCGCACAGTGCAGGATACAGGGTGCTCGTCCGTAAGTGGAAGAAGGGTGACTTTTCGGAGTCCTACTCACTTATCTTGTACCCGGATGAAATTACAGAATATGCAGAAGAGTCGTATCAAGAGATCAAGAAGGAGCAGCTCGAAATGATACACAAGACATTTAGTTCAAAGAAGAATCAGGAAACTTCCAAGTGGGACGATCAAGGGAAAGCGTTAAAGAAAATTACAGATGACGGTTTGAAAGAAAAGGGATTGAAGAAAACATAATGATGCCCGAGGCCGGGAGTGGCCCACCCCTCGGCTTCGCTCGGGACTGTGCCTTTCAGGTAAGTTCCCCACAAATTCCACCCATTCTTACCTCAAAATACTTCCGCCCGCCCTTTTTGTAGAAATCGCACCAAAATCCCAGGTAGAGAAGTAGATAAAAAAAGATGTTAAAAAATAACAAAACGAACCCAATTTCTATTTGGTCAAAAGTCTTGCACTCCTGACTATTCAATACCTTTGAACGTGCTTTATATTGGACTATCTTTAGCATGTCAATTACGGGATAGTAATTTATGTCATTCAAAGATTCTGCAATCAACTTTTTCCACCGCTCTGCTACCGGCAGCACGAAGCTCCGAATAGTCTTAAGATTAGTAGGTGTAACTGTTTATGTGCTTTTCACAGGCCTGTTTGTATTCATGTCACTGCTGACAGACAGATTTTTGAACCTGCCGGAGCTAATTCCCGAATCCTTGAGTATTGTACTGGCGATTCCTTTTATGCTGGCCGGTGCGGTCATTTACATCTGGGCAGTCAGCAGTTTTTTAAGACTAAAACGTATCTCCGTGTTGCTCAATCCACCCACTAAAGTGCTTTCCGACGGTCCCTATAGTTATTGCAGGCATCCCATGATCGGAGCAATAATCCTGGTGCTGCTGGGGCTGGGGATTTTGCTTCGTTCAGTGTCGCTCGTATTCGCCTTTACGCCTCTGTTCGCATTGATTAATGCATGGGAGTTGAAGGAGATCGAGGAACCCGAGCTGGCCCAACGCCTGGGTAGTGAATACATCGAATACAAAAGCAGTACGCCAATGTTTATCCCGCGATTTAGGTCGGGGGCGAAAAAGAAGTAGGTCCGGGTCGCCCGCCCCGAGGCTACGCTCGGGACTAGCCCCTTGCTGTGCCATCCCTACAGATTGCCACCATTCTCACCGCAAAATACTTCATCCCGTCCATAGAATAGGAATCGCACCAAAATCTCAGATAGAGAAGTAGAGAAAAAAAGATGTTAAATATGACAAAACGAACCCATTATCGCTCGGGACTGCGCCGTTTATGGCCAATCCTTGCCCATTAATGAAATAGGGCAGTACTGCCGATAAAATCATATACCCAGGGAGGCAAGTTATGTTATTCTCAAGAGAAACAATTCTAAATCGTTTGCTGCCGTTTTGTGGACTAGTAGCGGTTTTGACAATTATGGCAAGCTGCAGTGACAGCAGTAGCGGCGGAGACCCGAATAACCCCGGCGGGACAAATACCCTTTATCAGGATGATTTTGCGGGCACTACTCTCGCTGCCGTCTGGACGGCCTCAATTTTCGGAGGCGGCGGTGCGATAGGGATAGATACCGGTATAGGTCAGCCGGCGCCATCGCTGTACATCCAATCCGACTCCACAATTAATAGCCAGTCGCTGGTTAAGTTGTCACAGCCGTATAGCAATGTCGGCGGGGTGAGTTTCAGCATACAAGTTCAAATCGATAATCCAGGCAGAGCAGACAAAATTCTCGACGCCATAAGAATTACGATTCATGACCAGGGGCGTGGTGTACAAGGACTCGTAACAATTCACAGATACCAGGTAGGTTCGAACAATGTAAACATCAGCTATGACGTCTATCCCGGAGGCTACCCCTGGCAACAAGTCAAAGAATGGAACCTTGCCTTATCACCCGGTTTTCATGAGTTCCGATATGTCGTCTACCCGGATCTCACAGCCAAATGGTTCCGTGACGGGATACAAAGGCTTTCTAGTTTAGGCGTTCCGATGCTTGAGGCTGATTTGGAATTACATCTGAATGCTTCTGGGTCTAATGCGGCGGCGCACTTTGACAATGTAAAGATTTCCCGGTAGAGTACTTTGCCCGGCGGCACTCCCATTATTCAATTCAAATAATCAGTTGACTCACCCTGAGTCTTTCTTAAATTCCATCGACCAGTGTTCTAACTAATTCAGGAGGGATTTATGAAAGTAAAACTTATTATCACAATCAGCCTGGCCTTGGCGCTTATAGCCCTGATAGGCATTGCCGTTGCTGAAGATGAAGCGCCTGTTACCGGCATCGAAGGAACCTACATGCTGGTATCACAGGATCTTCCGGATGGTACAACACGAGTATCACCGCTGGTAGGTGGAATGTTCAATATTACCTCAAAGTACTGGAATCTTAATGTCTGGTGGACCGATTCCGCGGGGAAAGTGTTTTCTGTTTCGGAGATTTCGAAATACAGCATGACCGACTCCACTTACACAGAGACACGGACTTACAGCGCTACAAACGCAGGGGCGGGCGGAGGGCTAGTAAAGTACGATTTTGAGCGAAAAACAAAGGCTGTGTCCGTAAATCGCGATGGCTGCCAGATTTCGTTCGAGATGCCGTTTGATTCGGTGATGGTTGTCTTTGATGGCAGCAAGCTTACAGTATCTGTAGAGGGTGAGTTTGTCGACCACTGGGAAAAGGTAGAATAGGAACTTTAGCTTTGTAGGTCAGGAGTCTTGTACTCCTGACTTATGACCGATTTACTGGCCGCCACCTTTCGACCCATCGGCTAGCCTCCGGACAAGCAGGTTCAGAGTGACGGCAATCTCCCTCAATCACATACTGAACAAATAAGCTTGTTTTAGTTGATATAAAAGGCTTTTCACCTCTAAATAGTGCCATGCGAGTATTAGGCATTGACCCGGGTCTGAACATCAGCGGCTACGGTATTATCGAAAGCTTTAATGACGGCAGCGATATGAACATAATCGAGGCCGGCATAATACGAACTAACGCCAAAGCTGAAATGGACAATCGCCTGGTAGAAATAGGGCGGGAGTTCGATTCTGTGCTAAAACAGTTCGAGCCGGATGTGATGGCTATCGAAGAACTCTACTCGCATTTCAACCACCCCAAGACATCGATAATCATGGCACACGCCCGCGGGTTGATTATCTTTAAAGCTGCCGAGACGGGCATTCGGGTAGTATCATACGCTTCGACCCGTATCAAGAAATGTCTGACCGGCCACGGCCGCGCCACCAAAGAGCAAATGCAAAAGGCGGTGCAGACTAATATGGGGCTGAAATCCCTGCCCGAACCGCCCGATGTGGCCGATGCGCTGGCGGTGGCCTGGTGTCATTTGCAGGCGATAAACCGAACCGAGGTAGTAACAGTATGATTAGCAGAATTCGTGGCAAACTGGCCGAAATTAACGAAGATTCGGCCTTAGTTGAAAACGGCGGCGTATTTTACGAAGTAAAAGTTCCCTCAGCGCTGGCCGAGCGCTTGAAAGAATCAGGCAAAGTCGGTCAGCCAATCACTTTTGAAACTATAAATTTTATCGAGGCCGGCGAAAGAAAAACATATCTCTATCCCAGATTAGTCGGCTTTACCGATCCCATTGCCCGCGAATTTTTCCTGCTGTTTACACAGGTGCAGGGAATGGGTGTCAAAAAAGCGCTGCGGTCGCTGATTCTGCCTATCAAAGATATTGCCGCGGCGATCGAAAACCGGGACTCAACCAAACTCCGCCGGCTGCCCGGTGTTGGCGGCAGACTGGCTGACAAGATAATAGCCCAGCTGCATGGCAAGACGGCCAAGTTTGCATTATCCAGAGAAGATGAACCGCTGGCCAAGTCCGGCAAAGACAAAGTTTCTTCAAGTTTCGAAAAGGAAGCTCTGGAAGTCCTGCTCCAATTGCAGTATAATCAGAGTGAAGCCCGGAGGATGATTGATTCGGCCCTGAGCGTGAAAGCTGATATTAGCAGCAGTGAAGAGTTGATTTCATTCATTTTCAAAAACGAAATGAAAAGTTAACCGCTTAGAAAGGGAGCCTAAAACTTGAGCCGCGAACGCGTCGTAACACTTAATCAGATTGAACCCGAAGAAGATTCGTTACAGCTCTCTTTGCGCCCCAAGAGTCTCGATGAGTACATAGGGCAGAATGAATTACGAGGAAAGCTTAAAGTGGCGCTCGATGCTGCCCGGCAGCGCCAGGAAGCGATCGAGCATATTCTTTTCTATGGCCCGCCCGGTTTAGGCAAGACGACTCTGGCACATATCATAGCCAACGAGATGGGCTCCAAGCTTTATGCTACTGCCGGACCGGCACTGCATCGCACCGGCGATCTCATGGGGATTCTTACTACGCTCAAGCAGGGGGACGTTTTGTTTATCGATGAGATCCACAGACTTTCTCCGTCAATAGAAGAGTTCTTATATCCGGCCATGGAGGATTTCAAAGTTGATTTTGTAGTCGATAAGGGAGCCTTTGCCAAAGTTATAAACGTGCCGCTGGAAAGGTTTACGCTGATAGGCGCCACTACCCGGGCCGGGATGCTCTCAGCGCCGCTTCGCGACAGGTTCGGGCTTTACTACCATATAGATTTTTATCCGCCGGAAGAATTGAAGCAGATAGTTTTACGCTCCTCAAAACTTCTTGAAACAACCATAGATTCAGAATCGGCCGGAGATATAGCCGGCCGGGCTCGCGGCACTCCCAGAGTGGCCAATCGATTATTAAGAAGAGTTCGTGATTATGCAGCTGTCAAAGGAGACGGTATTATTGAGACTGCCATAACCTGTAAGGCGCTTGAGGCCGAAGGCATCGACTCAGCCGGGCTTGACCCGCTGGACCGCAAACTTCTCAAGGTTGTCATCGAATACTACAAAGGCGGTCCGGTTGGAATCGAAGCTTTGGGAGCTACTTTAAACGAAGAGATCGATACCTTAGTCGATATGGTAGAGCCGTTTCTGCTGAAAATTGGTTATATACAGCGGACCAATCGGGGCAGAATGGCGTCCGATTCGGCTGCCCGTCATCTGGGGCTCAAATTGCCCGGCTCATCCAATCAGCAAAGCATGTTTTAAGGCCACTGTTTTTTTATTAAAGTATTACGTTGGTTTGAGCGTATAACTCGTTGTCTGTCAGTCGTAAAATATAGGTTGATATTGGGCGGTTTGGTGCCGATACATTACTGAAGCGAAATACTGTATTCGGCTAGTAACAAATTCAGGGGGTAGATGAATTATGAGCAAAGATGATATACAGCTTCTAATGAAATCCTTGGGCGAGCAGATAGTTATTGATAACAATGCCGGTGATATCCTGAGTACGCTTACCAAAGAGACCCTTAGATTTCGAGATAAACTTTTGGAAGAAAATGGTCAGACCCTGACAGTAGCAGATACCCGCCTGGCTTTGGAGGCTCTTGAGGAATTCTTTCAGGAGCGGGAACCGAGCCAGAAATTGACCGCGGAGCAGGCCTCGCTGCTTCAGATCTGGATAGACAAGATTACACTTTTCAGTAAGTAAAATTCCATTTAAGCAGACATAGAAATCCGCTAAGCTTCTATCTATGCCAACTATCTGTTATCATCTTTTTCAATGGATATAAACCTGTTCGATTATAATCTCCCGTCGGAACTGATTGCCCAATATCCTCCTGAGCGGCGCGGGCAATCAAAGCTAATGATACTAAACCGTTCAAGCGGCCAGATAGAGATTAGGCCGTTTAGTGCTTTGCCTGAATATTTGGTCAGGGGGGACGCTCTGGTAATGAATAACACTCGGGTGTTCAAAGCCAGACTGCTGGGACATCGCCAGACCGGTGCTGAAGTTGAAGTTTTTCTGACCAAGGCTCTTTTGCACAATCCTATTTCACTTACGAGGGGGCCTCGCAGCTGGGAGGGGTTGGTGAGACCTTCGCGCCGTCTCAAAGAGGGAGAAGAAATCATTTTTGATGATAGTCACAGGCTGTGCTTAAAAAAGAATCTGGGAGACGGAAAGTGGCTTGTGATTTTTTCTTCGAAAACAATGGAGCAAAGCGTTATTCGCAAATTTGGTCATATACCCTTGCCGCAGTATATCAAGCGACAGGATGAGAATAGCGACTCAAAACGTTATCAGACAGTTTTCGCCAGAAAAGATAAAGCCCTGGCAGTCGCCGCACCTACAGCCGGTTTGCATTTCACCCGCAGCATGCTGAAAGATTTCAAACAGCAGGGTGTCAAAACGGTAGAAATTACCCTCGACGTTGGCCCCGGGACATTTAAGCCGGTCAAAGTAAATGATATAAAGAAACATGTGGTTGATGCTGAGTTTGCTTCGCTTTCGGCCAATGCCTGCAAAAGTCTGAACAGTGTCAAAGCCAACGGCAAGAGGGTATTTGCAGTAGGGACGACGTCAATAAGGACGCTCGAATCGGCTTCGCTTAGCGGGAACAAAATAGAGCCATTTTCAAAAGATGTTGATTTGTATATCAAGCCGGGTTACAGATTCAAATTTGCTGACTGCCTTCTGACAAATTTCCATCTGCCAAAATCATCACTTTTGATTCTTGTCTCGGCTTTTGCCGGGCGTGAAAGAATTCTAAAGGCTTATCAGGAAGCTATTAGTCACAAGATGAGATTTTACAGTTACGGCGATGCCATGCTGATTTTGTAAGTTAGAACAGAAATTCACTTGTTTTCAATTATGATAAAGTCATATTTAATTTCCTTATGAGTAACTGGGCCTTAATAGTTGCAGCAGGAAAGTCTGAGAGATTTGGCGACCCTCTGCCTAAACAGTTTCACGAAGTAGCCGGGAGGCCGCTCTTGAGCTGGACGATTGAAAAATTTGAATTTGCTTCATTGATAGATAAAATAGCGGTAGTAGTCGCCGCAGATTATCAGCTTGAGACCAGCGAAAAAATTATCGATCCGTATAGCTTTGGAAAAGTAGTCAAAGTCGTTGGCGGCGGCGAGAGCAGGCGAGAATCTGTTTTAATAGGTCTTGAGGCGCTGCCGGAGTCTACCAAAGTTGTGGCAATTCATGACGGAGTACGAGCCTTGGTAGCTCCTGATGATATCGACAAAGTCGTTAATCTGGCCTTAGCAGAAAAAGCAGCAATGCTGGCCTTGCCGGCAACGGACACCGTAAAAAAAGTTAAGAGTCACTCAATAGTAGAAACCCTGGACCGAAGCCAGATCTGGCTGGCGCAAACTCCTCAGGCATTTGAGTATAAGCTGATACTCGATGCTCACCGAAGATTCGCTGAGAATCCTAAAGGGACAATTGCAACCGATGACGCCAGTTTGGTCGAAGCTATGGGGGTGGGAGTAAAAGTTGTGGAGCCATCGTCAATCAATCTTAAAGTAACAACTGCTGCAGATTTAAAATATGTGGAAATTGTCTTAGGAGCCAAAGAGCATGCCTGAGCAGAGAATCGGTTATGGCTACGATGTCCACCGTCTGATTGAAGGTCGCAAGTTGATTCTGGGTGGGGTAGAAATAGAATTTGAAAAGGGACTCGACGGTCACAGCGATGCCGATGTCGTTCTTCACGCCATTTGCGACGCCATGTTAGGTGCGGCTGCGCTGGGTGATATCGGCGAACATTTCCCGCCCGATAACCCAAAATACAAAGATGCCGATTCAAGGGAACTCTTAAAACAGGTACACAAAAAAGTAAAAGAAAGCGGCTGGAGTCACATTGAAAATATTGACGTTACGATTATGGCTGAACGACCGAAGCTTGGCAAGTTCAAAGCCCTCATGAAAGAAGAAATTGCGAGGCTGCTCGAGATAGATTCGTCGCGGGTAAACATTAAGGCAACTACTACCGAAGGGTTGGGTGCTGTCGGTCGTCAGGAAGGAATAGCAGCGGCGGCTGTCTGTCTTTTAAAAAACGATGATTGAACAACCTGCCTATATTATAAATTTTCTTGACAGCATTTTCAGCTATGGCGAATTCTGGGTTTATCTGGTTTTGTTTACCGCCTGTTTTATCGAGAATTTATTGCCGCCGTTTCCGGGCGACAGTTTTATCATCGCGGCCGGTGGGCTGGTGGCATTGCAGCGGCTTGACCTTACTTTTGCGGCAGCTACAATTTTGGTCGGGGGTATCAGTTCAGTAATGCTGCTCTACTACTTTGGTGCCGGATATGGGCGCAGATATTTCCAGGAGAAAGATTATAAATACTTTTCTGTAAAAGATATTGAACTGATGGAAGTCCGGCTTTTAAAATACGGCGCTTTAGTAATTGTTATTTCGCGCTTTTTGGTAGGTATTAGATCTGCGGTAGCTGTCGCTGCCGGTGTTGGCCGCTATCCGGCTCTTAATATGTTTTTCTATTCTACCATTTCCTATTTTCTATTTACCTTTGTTTTGATGTATCTTGCGATCGAAACTGTGGAAAATTTTGATATAATTATGTCATTTGTGGAAAAGTATAATTTGATTGTCTGGCCCATGATGATCATAGCGGTATCTTCGTATATACTGATAAAATATCTAAAATTCAAAAGAGAGGGCGAATGAAAGTATTACTACTGGCTGGCGGCGACTCTGGCGAACGCGAAGTCTCGCTGGACTCGGGGGCTGCCATTTATGAATCACTCAAGCGCCTTGGTCATACCGTCTATGCCATTGACCCGGCCAGCGGTAAGTCTCTTCTGACCAGCGACGGAAAATTCCTGACCGGGCCGTCAACAGCCGGAGCTACCGCAGCAGCCCCGGTTCAAAGAGGCGCTATGGCTCTGGCCAAAACTCTGGTGACGCCGGCATTTGATGATGTCAAGGTAGTATTTCTGGCGCTGCATGGCGGTACAGGAGAGAACGGCTCAATTCAAAATTTGCTGGAGCTGGCCGGAATGCCTTTCACCGGTTCCGACATGACCGGCTCAACGGTGGCGATGCACAAGGAGATGTCGAAGCGATTGTTTAAATCCGAAGGAATCAATACGCCAAAATGGAAAACATTCCGCGTAAAAGATAACGGCATCAGCCGTGATATCGTAAACGAAATCAGCTCTTTTTTTGAATTTCCTGTCATTGTCAAGCCAAATGATTCGGGCTCGACACTTGGACTTACCAGAGTAGAAAAAAGAGAAGAGTTAGCCGAAGCATTTCAAAAGACGCTTAAAGAATCAAAGATTGTTTTAGTCGAAGAATATATCTCCGGTCGGGAGTTGACGGTTCCGATTTTGGATAACCGGGTATTTCCTGTTATCGAAATAAAACCCGAAAGCGGATTGTATGACTACGAGGCAAAATATACCAAAGGCAGATCGCAATACATCGTACCGGCTGAGATTAGCAACAAACTATCTGACAAAATCAAATCAACAGCAAAACAGGTTTATGATATCCTTGGTGCAGCGGGACTTGCCCGTATAGACTTTATATTAGCCAAAGGCAACAAGTACCATTGTTTAGAGTTGAACACTTTGCCCGGCATGACAGAACTTTCGTTAGCTCCCATGGCAGCACAAGCCGAAGGAGTCTCTTTTGACCAACTTATCGAATTGCTAATAAAGTCAGCACTGGAACATCACCGAAAATAGTGGAAAAGCTAAAACCTAAAGCTGTGATTTTTGATCTCGGCTCAACTCTGATTGACTACCTGACAAATGACTGGTTTGAAGTCAGTCATGATGCCACCCAAAAGGCACATCAACAATTTCAAGATTCAGGGTACAGTTTGCCAGACTTTGAGGAATTCTGGAATCAGCTTGAAGAAGTAAAGCAGTTTTATAGAGACCGGGCAGCCCGAACCCATCAGGAGTGGACAGTAGTCGAAGCTGCCGAAGAATTGTTTAAGAGATTAGAGCTTGATAATAACGGCCGTCTGGCCGGACAATTTTTTGAAACCTATTATAATGCGATGTCGGCAAAGCTTTACATTTACGACGACACAATTGAAACCTTAAGCTGGCTGAAAGAGCGGGTAGAAAAAATTGGTCTTATCTCAAACACAATTTTCCCCGAAGAAAAGCATCTTGAAGAATTGGACAGATTTGAAATCGCCCCTTTTCTGGACTATAAAATTTTCAGTTCAACTTTTGGTCTTCGTAAACCTCATCCGGATATTTTCAGCAAAGCTGTAGAACTGGCAGGGTTTGAACCTGCGGAATGTGTCTATATCGGTGATAGATATGTTGAAGATATAACCGGTCCGGCAAAAATCGGTATGCCTGCTATTCTAAAGAAAATAAAAGGCAGAGAATACCCTGAAGAAATGCCGGAATCTACCAGGCAAATCAGCTCTTTAATGGAGCTGAAGAATCATCTTGATATTTAAGCTGGAAATTCGCGGCTGATAAGTTATATTCTCTCTTCGAATTGCGAGAAAATCATAATTGAATTTTGGGTAGTGATACAGAGGTAGAAATGGATGCGACAGAAAAATTACTGAAAGAGCTGACCGAAGCCAATGGTGTCTCTGGTTACGAAAAAGATGTTCGTGCTATTATGAAGCGCGAACTTAAGAAAACTACCAAAGAAATACTGACCGATAAGCTTGGCTCTGTAGTTGGTGTCAAGAAAGGGACAAAGGACGATGTCCGGGTCATGCTGGCCGGGCATATGGACGAAATCGGTTTTATGGTCAAAGAGATTACCAGCGATGGCTTTATTAAGTTTTTGCCTTTAGGCGGCTGGTGGGGGCACGTGGCCCTGGCTCAGAGAATGCGAATTGTCACCTCAAAAAGAACAGTCATCGGTGTAGTTGGCTCTGTACCGCCTCATAATCTACCGCCGGAAGATCGCAAAAGAGTTTTAGAAATAAAAGATATGTTTATAGATGTTGGCGCTCAAAAAGGCTACGATGTCAGAAAAAAACTTGGCATCAGAGTCGGTGACCCAATCATACCCGACAGCGATTTCATAATTATGGGCAACCCCAAAATGTATCTCTCAAAAGCGTTTGATAATCGCGTGGCTTGTGCGATCGCGATTGATGTCATGAAAAAGTTGAAAACTTCGCGTCATCCCAACACCGTTCTTGGCGGCGCTACTGTTCAGGAAGAAGTCGGTCTGCGCGGTGCGGCAACTCTGGCGCATCTGGGGAATCCCGATGTCTGTCTTGTCTGCGATACCGGCATAGCGCAAGATATGCCCCCCAATAGTTACAGCAAAAACGAACGATTAGGCGGGGGAGCCTCGGTCCTGGTTTACGACGCTACTTTGATTCCAAATTTAGGTTTGAGAGACTTGGTCATAAAAACTGCCGAATCACAAAAGATTCCGTATCATCTGACTACCATGGAAAAGGGCGGCACCGATGCCGGCCGGATGCATATTACCAGATACGGTGTGCCGTCGATTGTGATTGGCCCGCCGGTCAGATATATCCACAGCCATAATGGCATCTTAAATCGCACCGATTATGATAACACGGTCAAGCTGATTACCGAAGTGATTAAGAAACTTGACAGGAAAACAGTCAAAAGTTTTACAGACGCATAGTCTATGGCATTACGTTTTAAGAACAGTTACAGCAGGCAGGCCGAAGAGTTTAAGCCTATCGACGAGGGCAAAGTGCGAATGTATACCTGCGGCCCGACAGTCTATCTTTTTGCCCATATCGGAAATTTCCGTACGTTTATTTTCGAAGACTTGCTCAGGCGCTATCTTAAATATAAAGGCTACCAGGTTACTCAGGTGATGAATATCACCGATATCGATGACAAAATTATCCGTGACTCACAAAAAGAAGGCAAAGGTCTTAAAGAATTTACAGAGCCCTACACCAAAGCTTTTTTTGAAGATATTGACGTACTCGGAATCGAACGGGTGGAGCACTATCCGCATGCGACGGATTATATCAAGCAGATGGTTGAGCTTGTCAAAAAGTTAGTTGATAATGGCCTGGCTTACGAAGTTGACGGTAACTATTATTTCAAAATTTCAGCATTTAAGGACTACGGCAAGCTGGCTCATCTGGATATGGAAGGTCTTAAACCCGGTGCGCGTGTTGCCTCTGACGAATACGAGAAAGAATCGGTTTCAGATTTTGCGCTCTGGAAAGCCTGGGACGAAAAAGACGGCAGCATTTTCTGGGAGACAGATATCGGCAAAGGCCGCCCGGGCTGGCATCTGGAGTGCTCGGCGATGTCGATGGAGATTCTCGGCGAGCATTTTGATATTCACACCGGCGGGGTGGACAACATGTTCCCGCATCATGAAAACGAAATTGCCCAGTCCGAAGGAGCCACCGGCCGGAAATTTGTCAACTACTGGCTGCACAGCGAGTATTTGATTGTCGAAGGCAAGAAGATGTCAAAGTCGCTGGGAAATTACTACACTCTGCGCGATGTCCTGGATAAAGGCTACTCCGGCAAAGCAGTGCGTTATGCTCTGATGGCCACCCACTACCGTCAGCAGTTGAACTTTACTTTCGAAGGACTCGATGCCGCCGGCAACGCGCTTGTGCGATATAACGACTTCATTACCAATCTCAAAAACTTCGCTGGCGGCGAGTCCGATGGCAACGCCTCTGAAATAATTGAAAAATCCAAAACAGATTTCGAGAACGCACTCGACGATGATTTGAATATATCGGCGGCGCTGGCAGCAGTATTTGATTTTATTCGGGATATCAACCGGCTCAAAGCCGAAAATAAATTATCTGCCGAAGAACGCGACAGCGCCCTTGAGACTATCGCCCGGTTTGACACAGTCCTGAATTTCAGGACCGAATCAGGCGGCTCTCTGGACGAGCAGGTAGAAGCTTTAATCGAAGAGCGCAACCAGGCCAGAGCTGATAAAGATTTCGCGACATCCGATAAAATCCGCGATCAGCTGCTTGAAATGGGCATAATCCTCGAAGACACCCCCCAGGGCGTCAGGTGGAAGAAGAAGGTTTGATTTTCTGTTTGTGCAAGTCCCGGCAGCTCCAGTTATTTCGGCTTCACTTCAGCGATTATGCTTTCAACATGTTCTGCTTGGGGAAATTCAATCAACCTCGTACCGGTGAAAGTTTCTTTCGCCCCCGCTGACAGGAATAAGCCATATTCATCGTCTTGTACAATAATAAAGCCAGAGTCATCCAGAAACTTAATTTTAGCGTCAAAGGACTTGGGTCTATTAGTGCGGTTTTCCAATATGAGTTGCCAAGCGTATTTTAGGTAGACAGAGTGCCGCTCAGTGACCCTGTATGAAATTGCCACTATTTCGAAATCCTTCTGGGGCTTCATTTCGTTAATCGTTGTTGTTTTTGCGTCTGGGGGCTTTGCACCACCTAAAGCATTGGCTCCGGGCGTACCATCGGAATTGATCATTACAATCGCGAAGCCCATAAATGTGATAACTGTTATAAGTCCTATTATGGCGAGCATATTCTTTATCACTTTCATCCTACACCTCCATCATTTCATAGAGAAAAACTTTTTTGGTTTCTTTGGCTCCTCTGGTCCCTCTGGCTTCTCCGGCTCTTCTGGCTCTGCCTGCCTACCGAGATTCGATAATTCGTTTTTGATTACATGCAAATGCTCAGAAATAGAAATGAGACCCGCAACGGCAAAACAAAGTAACCCTACAGTCCAATAAGTTCCCGCATACATGATTGGCTGAGACAGTCCCCAAATAACCATTAGAATTCCGCCCAAAATAAACAATGCCACTAAAACCATCATAATCTACACCTCCATTAATCTTGAATATAATAATTGGCCCTAATGTTTGAGCGTATCACAATTTCCTATAATGATTAAGATACTCTTCTTTGTGGATTATGCAAGAGGATAACAGTATCAACGAATAAGACAATAAATGGAATATACTTCTCATATTAAGGGCTGGATTCCACGTCAAACGTGGAATGACGGCAAGATGGATTCCCGCCTTCGCGGGAAAGACAAATTTATCGGGAATGAGGGATTTAGCAGAATGACGTATTGTACTGTGCTGTAGGGCGCCCCCGCCCGACAATTTCTTGAGGCTTTAGGCAAATGTCAGGCGAGGGCGCCTGACATCACATAATAATGTATGGGAATAAAAAGAGCCGGTGATGGGGATCGAACCCGCGACCTACTGATTACAAATCAGTTGCTCTACCAACTGAGCTACACCGGCTAATACTTATTCTAACAGGCCACTATTCAAAAGCTTTTCGACAGATTTGTCAAGAAAAGAGAGGTTTTGGGGCAAGAATCTTAATTGAGATTGCTTCGCCGTGCCCGATTAAAATCGGGGCTTCTCGCAATGACAGTTTTGAGCTAGGTGACAGCAGTCGTAGGCCCATGGCCTTTAGCGGTTGAGCCAATCTAGAAAATGGCAGAACCACTCCTGAGCAAGCTCAAGAGGGTACTGCCCTACATCTAGTACAGTATTTTATGGAATATCGTGAGCGGCCGCTTACGGCGTGTTCTCATCTGTCC
>JADFPZ010000250.1 GCA_022562075.1 Candidatus Zixiibacteriota bacterium
TCTTCGGATGGAATTTCTAATGAAACGAACAGCTCAGTACTTTCTTCTGTTCATATTGCTCATAGTTTTAGCCGGCTGTTCAAATAAGTTCAAGATGCCTCGTGAATCTATCGGTGAGCCGTCGGAATGGGCCTATTACAAATACAATATCGAAAGCGGCGGCGCCCGGCCCGGA
The DNA here is from genome assembly GCA_022562075.1 of Candidatus Zixiibacteriota bacterium. Lineage (GTDB taxonomy): Bacteria > Zixibacteria > MSB-5A5 > GN15 > FEB-12 > JACZWU01. The sequence continues at coordinate 176 of JADFPZ010000250.1, forward strand.
ACTTTTTCAGGAAAGCTTGATGTTGTCTGGGAGAATTCCTTTCGCAACAAACCCTCCGGTCCGCTGACAATTTCCAACGGCTTTTTAATCTTTCCCGGCAGCAAACGTAAAATTGAAATATTCGAAACCGCCACAGGTTTGTCACGCGGCTATGTCCGTTCCAAAAGGCACCCCCAGTCCGGAATGATTATTCAGGACAGTCTCGGTTTCTTTTTCGAAGCTCCCCGCTTGAGCCGGCTTCGGTGCGTGAACCTTCTGAACAAAAAGAAAATCTGGGACAGCAAAATCAAAGATGCCACAGCCGGTTTGATCATTGTTGATTCATTTTTGATAGTCAGTTCCAGCGAAGGCTCAATCTATGCGCTCAATATCAAAACAGGGGAGACCGGCTGGGTATACCACTCAGAGACGCGTCTGGCTGCGCCTCCGAGCAGTAACGGAGATTTGATAGTGCAGACCACTGACGGCGGCAAATTGCTGGCGCTAAGCGCCTCTGACGGCGAGGAAGTTTTCGTAATTGAAATCGAGGCGCCGGTCCTGGGTTCTGCTGCAATTGATGACAAAGTGTATCTGGCAGATTATAGCGGCAATGTTTATGCGCTGGAACTTGATAGCGGAGAGGTTGTCTGGAAAAATAAGCTCAATGCCAAATTTTGGGCGGCTCCGGCGCTTTCGGCTGGTGTGCTGTTTCTCGGCAGCACCGACGGAAAATTTTATGCCCTGAACTCAGACAACGGAGAGATTGTCTGGGAGTTTTCGCCCGGTGATGTTATCCGCTCTTCACCAATTGTTGTCGGTGACTACGTCCTGTTTGGGACAATGTCGGGAATTTTATACAGCCTGAGAGTCGAAGATGGCTTGATTGCCTCACGTCGCGAGCTGGCCGGGTCAATTTTATTTTCTCCTGTTTCCGATGGCCGGCATATCTTTGTAGCCACCGACAAAGGGGAACTGCTTTGCTTAGGCTCAACCCTTGAAACTGCCTCGATCAAATAATAAATTTCAAATTCAGCAGTTCTTAGTGGCTAAAGTCACCTGCCATTTTGGCCGATAGACTGCCATACATGTATTTATTATATGACATAAGAGCAGGTCAATCTGCCATATTGTCTGTATATTTTGCAAATAAGTTTAGTCGAAAATTTAAGTTGTTGCAAAGTAGTGGTTTAACCACTTGGCATGAAATTTGTTTATAAGTTTGATAGAAATGGAAACTAACAAACAACATAATAGTCCAACATGGAGGACCAAGGAAAATGAGAAGTTTAATGATTTCACCAAACCGCAATGTTTTCCCGTTTGAAAAGATTTTCGATAATTTCTTTTCAAATTCACCGTTTCTAGAAGATGCCGGCAATATCTGCAATGTCGCGAATGCCGAAAGCAGTTTTTCACCACGGGTGAATATCACCGAAACCGATGACCAGCTTAAGCTGAACTTTGAGATGCCCGGAATCGACAAGTCCAAAATCAAAGTTACCGTAAAAAACGGCCAGCTCACTGTCAGCGGTGAGCGTAATACCGAGCAAAAGACAGAGACCGAAGATTTTGTGAGAAGCGAAATTTTCTCCGGACAGTTTTCGCGTTCGTTTACGCTGCCCAAGAATGTCCGGACAGACAAAATCAAAGCAGACTACAAAAACGGTATGCTTTTGATATCTCTGCCCAAGACCGAAGAGTCCAAGCCCAAAGAAATCGATGTCAGTATCAACTAAGCTGTTTCTAATTTGATTCACTAACAGTCGTTGCAGTTAATGAGAGCAAGGCCGGTTGTATTAAACGACAACCGGTCTTTATTTTTGCCTGTCATCCTGTTAATAATAGTCATCCTGAGTCCGCCTCGGCGGAAAGGGTGACATATCGAAAACATCCCGAGTAAGCGAGGTATCGACCTACTCTTGGTGTCATTCCCGAGCCGTGGGGAATCTATCTTGTCGTCATCCCGGACTTTCTGAAAGTCCGCGGAGTGGGCTTCGGGATCCAGCCGGTAACGCTTACACAATCTTGGAGTTTTATTTTATTATCTTCAGTAAACCCACCATAAATGGTGGGGCACCCAGGCGGGTCGCCCACTGCTTGCAGTGGGATCCTCTAATCCAGCAGAAATCTCCAGCCTCAGAAAGTGATTGTATTATAGACCACCGCGACCTTATAATTACTGTACAAATTATGACAGACCAAAATTTCCAGCGCCAAGGCAACAATATCTACACCTCGGTAACGATTCCGTTCACCGAGGCGATACTCGGCACCAAAGTGAATATCAAAACACTCAGCAAGACCGTCTCGCTGTCTGTGCCGGCCGGCACCCAGCCGGGGACGATACTGCGTCTTAATGGCCAGGGCCTGGCAGTCACCGGCACATCGGGCGACATGTTTGTCGAAATAGAAGTAACCCTGCCCAAGACCTTGACAGATGAGCAGAGGAAGATAATAGAGGGGTGGGGGGAGTAATAGGTAATGTTAAAGAGAATTCATACTTTTGGAAAAAATGCAAGAAACTGGTTAAAGGAGGGCATTCAATTGGATGAACTAAAGAACGTATCGAATGATGATCAGAAAATGCTTGAGGAGAGAATCTTCTTCAGTGTAGGCGAAAGGCTTACAAAGTACTTTCGCATGAGAATATTGTGGGTACCAGGAATGTTTATCGCATTTGTAGTTGTGATTTTCTTTCTAGGATTGGAGAGTTGGGTTAAGTCAACAGTTGAAGATGTGGTTGAGCAAGAGGCGAGAGCAAGTTTGGATAGCTTAATCTTAGCAACTACTAAAACTTTAGATAGCTTAGTATCGGAATCAAGTGAATCGGTTAAGGAGCAGAAATCAGTGATAGAATATAACAACAATCAGTTCCAGCTGATTATGCGCCAATATGAAAGTCTGCTTCCTTACTTTGCAGTAGATGCTCGGAAAGTTAGAGACATCTATGACCCTGCACCGGATATAAAACAAATGTATGATTCACTGAAACAAGACGAAGGA
>JADFPZ010000251.1 GCA_022562075.1 Candidatus Zixiibacteriota bacterium
CGGCAGCATCCCCTGCATACCCATCATTATGCCGAATACCAGACCTCCGGCAAGACCGCCAATTACTCCGTGAATGATTTGTTTGCGATTCATCTTTATTCCCCTATCTAAATATTACCTACCCCCAGTTATTGTACCACTCTTTAATTTATTACTCCAGCAATCCACGTCAAGTCATATGTTGGTCGACTTCTCCCTCCGGTCACCTCACAAGCTTACTGTTAGAGAGAGAAAGAACAGGGAATCTTATGACTCGTTAGAATACAATTTAGTAGCTCCCCGTGTTGTACGCTTTGCGAACCTTGCAGTTTGTAATTCGGAGGTATGGATGCTAAGCTCCCCATATTGGACGAATTTCGCAACTTCTTGTCAGAAACTACTTCGGCGGTTCATTCATTCGGCCCTAATCATTCCCAAATATGCCATCAAAGACGGTACACATTGAAAGCTTAGAGCCCTTTTGTCATTCTATAGAACTTCAATCCTGGTATAGCCAATCGCTTCGGGCGCTGGAACGCCTCACCCCCGCGCGACCAGATGAACTGGGGCATCACGATTTCAATGGCGGATTGAGTCAAGTCCGCTGGATACTCGTCCTTCTGTGGGCGGCAGATGTCCCCACGTCGTCCTGAGCGAAGTCGAAGGATCTGCCCCTTTATGAATAGTTGATATGAATCTTGTAAGGCAGTACCCTCCCAAGCTTGCTTGGGAGCGGTCCTGCCTAATTGAATTCTAAGCTGAAAAAAGTCAGAACCGCTAAAGACTTGTCCTACATTCAATTTAATGAATTTCTTGAAGTTTCACCAAAGTCCACCCCCTAAGCTACTTTCACCGTGCAAATAATAGATATTTTGAGACTCTCTCATTTTAAGCAACCGCCGGACAATGAGACCTAACTCCCTACGACATAAGCATTTACGCTCTAGAGTCAGGATTGTGTGGGCTTTAAAGGCACCAAAAATGTTCTCAATTATAGTGTTGACAACTATGGTTTAACCGATATATTTACACGTAAGAAAATCGTTTCCGCTCTCTGCTTTGCTCAAGCTTTGTTTCGTTTATACCTGACAAATTTTTGAATTAGCTGAATCTCGGGGACCAAAGCGCAATAGTGCGCAAGAACGAGTTTATCTCGAAAACTAAATAATATCATTTGATGGAATTTTTTGGTTCGGGAGGCTCAAATTTGGAGTGTAGAATGAAAATCTACATTGGCAATGTGTCGTACAATACGACAGAAGATCAGATTCGTCAGGCTTTTGAAAACTTTGGCGAAACCACCAGCGTTAGCATGATAACTGACAGAGACTCAGGCCGGCCTAAAGGTTTTGGCTTTGTCGAAATGACCAGCGACGAAGAAGGCCAGGCGGCCATCGATGGTCTCAATGGTACCGACTTTGACGGACGAAGCGTAAAGGTTAACGTGGCCCGTCCTCGTACAGAGGGTGGCGGCGGTCGCGGTGGAAATCGCGAACGTTACTAATAGCGTTCATTCTGCCATAAATTAGGCAGGAAATTAAAAAGACTGGCACTTTGCCGGTCTTTTTTTTGCTTATTTCGATAGTTGCTTAGTTAAAGTCCTTTCCGCTCCCTTGTCATTCCCGTCCGCCTGTGGCGCAGGATTTCTATCGTCTGTTTGGTTTGGGTGAAGATGACAAACACATTAATACTCTCGACCCCGACGGAATAGCACTGGCGGCGATAAAGGCGCTGAACAAAGAGAATCAAAAGTTGAAGGAACGGTTGCAGAAACTTGAAGAACAGGTCAAGCGCTTGACTGATTAGCAACAAAGTTCGAATGCACATTTAGGGTTGCTTGATAAGTTGTTGTAAATTAGATGATTATACATCAGCTCCCCCGGTAGGACTCGAACCTACGACCCATTGATTAACAGTCAATTGCTCTACCAACTGAGCTACAGGGGAGTGTCAAATTTCTTAACACAATGCAGGGCAAATATATTAGCTTCTTTCGGCTAAATGTCAACGAAATTTATATCCGCGCTGTGTCTACCGTTTAAGCATAGCCGATTCTGACAGTTCAATTTGCAGACCTATGTCTTTGTGGCGAGTCGGCTCGTCCTACTCTATTAAATGGAACATCCCTTAAAACCTCCCGTATAAACTGATATCAGAAAATGAAATCTAAAAAAATAAGAAGCAGGAGGATTGTAATGAAAAGGCTATTTACGACAGCAATTACAGCTGCCATGCTCTTGGGCTTAGTAGCGGCTCCCTTGAGTGCCAAACCAGCAAAAAAGTCAAATGCCTGGCTTGGAGTATATACGCAGTCAGTAGACAGGGATATTTCCGACGCTTTTGAGCTGGATATTGATTATGGCGCTATCGTAAACGAGGTGCTTAGTGACTCCCCGGCAGATGAGGCTGGAATAAACGATGGTGATGTGATTATCAGTTTTGATGGTCAGAAAGTATGGGACCAGGATGATTTGCTGGATTTTATAGAAGATAAAAAAGCGGGAGAATCTGTCGCGCTTGAGCTTATCAGGGATGGCAAGAGTGTAACAGTAAATGTAGAGCTGGGTAAACGTCCACGCTCCAGAGGTCTCTTTTCCTCAGGTCGCAAGTATAAACAAAGAAGTAATTTCCGGTTCGCTCCCGATCGTGTAAAAGTCCGTCAATTTGGATTTAGCAGCGGTGGCTATGTCGGGGTAAGCCTCACGACGCTATCTGAGCAATTAGCTGACTATTTTGGAGTCAAAGGTAACGAAGGTGTGCTCATTACTGAAGTCACAGAAGATTCCCCGGCCCAAGAAGCAGGACTCAAAGCAGGCGATGTCATTGTTGCGATTGAAGACGAAGAAATTTCTGACTATTCTGATGTCAAAGAGATTGTAGGAGATAGCGACAAGGGTGACAAACTCACTTTCACAATTATCAGAAATAAAAAACGGCAGAAAATCGAGGTCGAAGTCGGCGAGTCGGAGGACAGCTCTTTTGGATTTAGTTTCTTTAACAGTCCTGATATAGCCATAATTCCAGATATACCTGATATTGATATTTATGTGCCGAGAGCGGGTGGCAGATATAACCTCTTCAATAGAGACGACAACAGTTATTTTGATTACGATGAGTTCCTGGAAGATATGAGTGAATTTAAAGAAGATATGGCAGAATTCAAAAAG
>JADFPZ010000043.1:0-14217 GCA_022562075.1 Candidatus Zixiibacteriota bacterium
AGCATATTATCGTCTGTGCTGCTGTCTACATTTTCATCCTGAGCAGCGAAATATTCAAAGAAGGGAATTGCCATTTTGAGTTTCTTATACCTTGTCAAAAAGGCCAGAAGCTTGGCGATCCAAAACGGAATTTCTTTGGCCTTCATCCCGTCGTAAATCCTGTCACAATAGATCTGCAAGGCTTCAGTCATTGTCAGCTTCTCAGGGCCAAGATTGTAAAAACATTTGTTGGCAGCATCTTCTAAACGAAACGCTTTTGATACTTGGCTGGCATAGTCAGATGCGGCCAGCCAGTGAATTTTCATCGGCTGTCTGCCAAGAATAGCAGCGCGGCCATGTTGCACGAATTGAGGGAGTGTTTCAAAAAACCATGACGGACGCATCACGGTGTATGGCACGCCGCTTTCTATAAGAGATTTTTCTGATCTAATTTTGGCATCGAGAAATATTTTTCCAATCTCACTACCCTTGGAAGCGGCAGACGAAATATTCATAATTCTTTTGAGACCTGCTTCGCGGGCAGCACTGGCAAGGTTGGCTGTACCTTCTATCTCAACTTTCTGATACTTGACTGGATCAAGACTGGCGTTAAGGTTTATGTAGAGAAAATCTTTGCCTTCAAGTGGCCTTTTTAATGATTCAGGATTGGTAACGTCGCCATCAACGATTTCAAATTCATCACCAAAAATTCTTCTGGCCCTGGCCGAATCGCTGGAGAGTATGGTGATAATGTAGCCGTCTTCTTTTAATTTTCTGGTAACCGGCTGTCCCAGCATACCGGTGGCGCCGACTATCAGGACCTTTTCATTCATTAGCAAATCCTTACTGTTTTCCTCTTTCAATCTATTGACTTATAATAACTTACTTATTTTCGATGTCAATTGTTGGATTTTCAATATTCTCGAGAAATCTGCTCAAGCTAATCCGTTGAGACACTTAATGTTACATCTAAAAGTCTGCCCTGTATTGAATGCCGCCGTAAATTTTTGTATAGTAGTCTATTATGTCTGATGAGAAACTTTGGGCCCCCTGGAGGGCCGGCTTTATTTTGAGCAAAAAAGAGAAGGGCTGCATTTTTTGCAAGCGCCTCAAAGAGAAAGATTCTGTCAAAAATTTGATAGTTTATCGAGGCAAAAAGGCGCTTGTCATTTTGAACAAGTTTCCTTACAACGCCGGTCACACTATGATTGTACCGATTCGACATGTCGGACAGATTGAAAAATTGAAGGCCGATGAAGCGGCGGAATTCTTTGAGCTGCTGCAAAAGACAGTGGTAAAAATCAAAAAAATACTCAATCCTACCTCGATGAATCTGGGTATGAATCTGGGCAAGGCCTCTGGCGCCGGCGTGCCCGGACATCTGCATATGCACATAGTCCCGCGCTGGACCGGCGATACCAACTTCATGCCGATAATAGGCAAAACCAAAGTCGTTTCGTTGCCGCTTGAGCCAATATATAAAAAGTTAAGAAAAGAATTTATGAGCTGATGGCGCCCAGGACAAAAATACCAACCAAATCTGAACTGGTTCAACTTCAGAAGTTATACAAGACTGATGAAAAAATTGGAGAGCGCCTGGGCGGAGTACCGGCCTATCTGGTCGCATACTGGCGGCGCAAAAAAAATGTCCCCAAGTATTCGCTGCCAAAATTTTCCGACCGGGAGATACTTACTTTATGGGAACGTTACGGCGATGACGAAAAGTGCGGCATGGAACTGGGCATTTCCAAAGCTGCTTTTTACAACTGGCGCCGGCGCTATGACATAAGAGAAAAACCTGCTTTTCTTAAACTTGAACAGCTTGAACTCATTTTCCCGGGATCGAGAATATCATCTCTGTCGAATTCGTTATACGGCGAGCAGACTATTGTACAGAAAATACTAACACGGGCTGCGGGCGAAGACAGCGTTAAAGTCGGCAGCAAGGTCAAAGTCGAGCCAGACCTGGTAGCTGTCAATATCGGGTCAGGCGAAGTAATCAGCGAATTCAGTAAAATTAGCCAGGGGTATGTCTGGAACGTCGGCAAAATTATCTTAAATGAGAGTTATAGGCACAAAGACAGCAGAGACAACGGACTTTCGTCCGGCGAGTTTATCAGACGGCAGGGACTAAAGACTGTTTATGACCTTCGCGAGGGCAACTACTCGCAGGTGCTGCTTGAGAAGGGGCATTTGATTCCCGGACAGTTTATCCTGGGCAGCGAAAAAGGTGTCATAGCTTATGGTTGTGTCGGGGCATTTGCTATACCTGTTTCTCCCGAAGAGGCTGCCAGGGCGTGGGCTGATGGTGAGATTGAGATTGAAGTTCCTGCCACAATTCAAGTCGAACTAAACGGCCGGCGCTCACGTGGAGTTTCAGCACGCGATATTGCCTCGGCGGTAGTCGCTGTTCTTGAAAAGAACGTCTGCACCGGGAAAGTCATAGAATTTAACGGACTGGCTGTCTCGCAGCTTAGTGTGAGCGAACGATTTACTCTATGCTACATGACACAGCTCCTGGCTGCCAGAGCTGCTATATGTCCACATAATTCTACAGTCCGCAGATATCTGACCGGCAGGACTTCAACCGGATTTGCGCCAATTCAGCCCGACAAAAACGCCATTTATGAAAAAACAGTTGAACTCAATATAAGCGAAATCCGACCGGTTATTTATTCTCTAAAAGAAGAGATTGAACTTAAAACTGCGCAGGAGCTTGAAGGACAGACTGTCAGACAGGTCATTTTGGGCACTTGCGCGAACGGCCGTTTTGAAGATTTGCGTGTTGCTGCTGATGTTTTAAAAGGGAATACTGTCCACCGCGATTGCCGGCTTTTTATCTGCCCTGCCTCCAGATCAGTATATTTGGAAGCGCTCAAGAAAGGCTTGATTCGGATGTTTGTCGAGTCGGGTGCTATAGTTATGAACCCGGGCAGCGAAGTCGCCATGGTACACGACAGCTCTTTGTTCTCTGATTCTGAGACTACCCTGACAAATTCAATAGAGCGGGTGCTCGGAGACAACGTCTACTACTGTTCCCCTGCCACCGCCGCGGCATCGGCGCTTAATGCAGCTATCACCGACCCGGCCAGGTATGTGAAGAGGTAAACTCTTTATTTTCTTTTTATTCATCTGAATCATCAGGGTCAAATTCCGGATAGTATTTTTCCGGCTCAAATTCAGAAACATCGTATTTTGGCTCTCTGTCCATAAAGCTTGCGAGCGGACTCAAGAGAAAAAGAAGTATCAACAGCAGCGGCAGTAGAAACGGTGCTATTTGGAGGAAAACCGGCACATTGAGGCTCGGCTCTGCCGGCATAGGGCTGTCAGGGAATCCTTGCATCTGCCAGCCGCCCTGGCCATCGGCAATCCAGCAGTCGTCCGCCGCCATAAAGCCGTACGAGTCGCCGTAAACCGCCTGCAATAAGAGCGACGGCACCAGATACAGTATTATCACTCCCAAAATAAGTAACAGCCATCTTTGCATAGAAAGTCGCTCCTAATCTTACTATTTCAAGTTCGTTCTTTTTGAGAATTATAGGTTTGCCATTTATCATAATAAAGTCATATATTTTATCAACTATTTATATAACAATGAAAAAGATGACATTTTGGGAATGTCGGCAGCTTAGATAATTATTGGTCAAAACATTATGAGCGAAAATAAAGATATAGCCCCGATTAATCCGAACTTAATCGGAAATAAAGTAAGCCTGCGTCCTGCCACACCAGACGACCTGCTGATAACCCACCACTGGCTGACGACTAGCGACCCGGACACTATCTATAATTCGATCACGCGCATTCTCTCTCCTGCAGAGACGGCTGATATGTTCAGGCATAAGCGCAGATCAGCAATGGATACTGTTTTGATGGTGCTCGAAAATAAAGAACAGAGGCCGGTAGGAACAATGACGCTTTTAGATTACAATTCGCTGAATCGCTCAATTGAGCTGGGTCTGTTGATTGATCCTGAAAAACGGGAAAAAGGTTTCGGAAGTGACGCCGTAAAGGTAATTTCCAAATACCTGTTTATGCAGCGCGGACTCAATAAAGTTTATACTCAGCTTTCCGGTTTTAATTTATCAGGCATGAAATTATTTGAATCAATAGGATTTAAAAAAGATGCTTCGCTTCGCGACCATCACTTCTACCAGGGCGAATACCACCCCACTTTGATTTATTCGCTTCTTCGCTACGAATTAGACTGGTAAAATTTTCGACCTATATTCTAATTTTATTCAGATTGGTTTGATTGCCCGGTTTCTTGTACTGCCTCGGTGTTTTGCTCTGGTTTATTCTCAGAATCTACTATCGTGTCTTTTTCTGACTCGCCAGTCCGACAAGATTTGACTTGTGCATTAAGTTTTTCAAGCTCTTCTCTGGCTCTCTTGGCATAGTCTGTCCCGTTTGAAGCATACAATACTGAGCGGGATACATTTATTACGGCTGTCTTGCTGAAGTCCGCTGTGCCAAATTTCACAGCATCTTCCAGACTCCCGCCTTGAGCACCAACCCCTGGAATCAGAAGCGGCATATCCCCGGCCACTTCCCGAATTTCTTTTAGCTGCTCCATATGAGTAGCGCCGACAACCAGACCGCATTTTCCGTCTTTGTCCCAGTATTTTACCTTTTCAGCAACCTGGCGGTAAAGCGGTTTGCCCTCTACTTCAAGGTGCTGAAAATCTTTGGCACCTCTGTTTGATGTCAGACAGAGCACGAAGACACCTTTATCTTTGTACTCCATAAACGGCCGCAGCGAATCATAGCCCATGTAAGGGTTTAAGGTTACCCAGTCGGCGCCAAACCATTCGAACATGGCGGCCGCGTAATGCGCAGCAGTATTGCCGATATCTCCCCGTTTGCAGTCGAGGATAACAGGTATTTCATCGGGGATTCTTTTTATGATTTGTTTTAAGAGTGACAGCCCCTCGCCGCCGTATCTTTCATAGAAGGCTATGTTTGGTTTGTAAGCACAGACTTTATCTGCGGTGGCATCGATTATCCAGTGGGCAAAGTCAAACATCTTCTTGGTTGAACCGGCGTATTCGGCAGGCATTTTTTTGGCGTCGAGGTCCAGTCCCAGGCAGATTAAAGAATCGTTTTTGCTCTGCATTTCTTTGAGTTTATCTATGGCATCCATAACTATCTTCGAACCTTCCCAATCAGTTCGGTAACTGATTTAAGTTTCTTCTCTTTTAAGTATTTCTTTAGACCTTTGACAATCTTTAGAGGTGCGCTTGGGTCTACAAAAAGTGCTGTACCGACTTGAACAGCCGTGGCTCCGTATAGCAGATACTCGATGACATCTTTGTAATCAGTTATGCCGCCAATGCCTATAATCGGAAGCTTACATTTTCGGTAGACGCCGGAGACCATCGCCAGCGCAATCGGCTTAATTGCGGGACCCGTAAGTCCGCCGTTTATGTTAGCCAAAAGCGGTTTCCAACTATCAATATCAACGGCAGTACCAATCACGGAGTTTATTATCGAAAGTGCGTCGGCGCCACCCTGTTCGGCTGCCTTGGCTATCTCTACGATGCTGGTTACATTCGGTGCCAGTTTGGCAATGATTGGACGCTTGAAAACCTTTCTGGCTGCAGCTACTGTTTTTTCAGTAAGCTTGGGCGATGTTCCGAACTCAATACCGCCTTCGTTTACATTCGGGCAGCTGATATTAAGTTCAATCATGTCGGCACAGCTGCAGTCGTTCAGACGACTGCAGACTTCGACGTACTCGTCAATAGTCGAACCGGCTACGTTTACTATTACTTTGGTTTTTTGCTGCTCAAGAAAGGGTACTTTTTCATTTAAGAAGCGGTCTATGCCTACGTTGGCCAGTCCGATGGCGTTGAGCAGCCCTCCGGGAGTTTCTACTGTACGTGGCGGCGGGTATCCCGGTCTTACTTTTAAGGAGATAGACTTGGTAACCAAAGCGCCCAGATTGGACAGCGGGTAGATCTGTGCCAGTTCTTCACCATAGCCGGCACAGCCCGAAGCGGTCATGATGGGGTTGGCAAATTCCACTCCGGCTATTTTACATTTAAGATCAACAGGCAATGTTTACTACTCCTATCTCAAAAACCGGCCCATCGCAGCATACTCTGGCGAAGCCGCCTGCTTTTAACGGTACTACGCAACCCAGACAGATGCCCACACCGCATGGCATAAGTGCTTCCAGCGCCAGCTGCCCTTTGATATCATATTTTAGCCCAAGCTCATCTACCGCTTTTAGCATCTTCTCAGGTCCGCAGCCGAACAATTTTAACTTTTCGTTTAAATGTTTCTTGAGATATTTTTCTACAGGTCCGATGACAAGCCCTTTGGTTCCGGCGGAACCATCGTCTGTGCTAAGATGAAGTTTTATTCCCATTTTCTTTAGACGACTTAGTTCAACCAACTCAGTTTTAGAACGCCCGCCGTAGAAAAACTCGATCTGTTTAGGGTTGTGTCCTCTTTCTATCATTTTTTCGGCCAAAAACATCAACGGCGGAAAGCCTACGCCACCAGCTACAATTACAGCTCTTTCCTTTTTATTAGGAAACGAAAAAGGTACGCCCAGAGGTCCCAGCAAATCAAGAGAGTCTCCTTTGCGCATTTTACCCAGGATTTTTGTTCCTCTGCCAAAAACTTTGAAAATAATTTCTACTTCTTTTTTAACAGGGTTGACCGAAGCTACAGAAAACGCGCGCCGGAAATAGATCTCCGTAGATGGCAGTCTGATATGCACAAACTGTCCCGGTTTAATGGATTTGGCCCCAGAAAACGGAGCAAGAACAAGTGAGAAATAGTCATTCTTGAGATCTCGTTTTTTTACAACTAACGTGTCCTCACACGTCGGTTTGGTCATCGCAGATGGTCCGGCAGAATTACTCTATATTTATAAACAAACCAATAGCCTCCGCCTTCGGCGGCTTCAATCAACTCCAAGTCTGACACAATTTTAGAAACATCAAGCTGGTCAAATTCCGAAGCAGCCACGGCGGCTTTTGCTCTTCTGTCCAGCTCAGGACTCTCTGAATTTGTCATCATTTTATAGTCTATAACTTCCCCCGAAAAATCAAGCTTGATTTGAAAGTAAAGGAAGCCTTCCCATATCAGATAGTAGGCTTCAGTAGGATAAATAAATGGTTCGTTGACCAGTATCGGTACGTTTGAAAATAGAGGTAACGTATCCCCGCTGGGGCCTCTGTAAATTGACGCAAAAGGATCGGTGTAGTCTTCTTCTTCTTCCAAGCTCTCTTGTCCGTCAATGACATCGTCTATTTCTCTACTTTTTTTTGTGTCTTCTATTGATTCACCCTGAACTATTATAGTTCCCCGTTGGCTATGTATTTTCTTACTGGCCAGCAGAGCCCAGTCTGTTCCCGGAAATGAGTCTGCAAATTCCTGGTAGGCATAATAGATAGAAGAGTCACCGGGACTTTGAAATGTTTCGGCCAGCCATATTAATGAAAATGTTGCCTGCAGAAAATATTTTGAGTCCGGGTAATTGTCAACGACGTATTGATAGTTAAAAATTGCGGAGTCTATTTCTTCGGTATCAACCAGAAAATCTTCGGCTCTTCTTAAATAGTAACCGGCGTAACCTGTGTCAGCAGACGTACCTTTTAATCCCAGAGCCTCAATTGCTTCGGGCAGGTAATCCGAGCCGGGATACTCCATAATTACTGCTTTTAATAGTGAGTCCGACTTAACAGAGTCAGCATTTAATTCCATTTCCATCCCTGCCAGAGCTATCATTGCCTTGGGAGCATTATAGGCCGAAGGGAAAGTGCTGATCAGGTATTTGATTTCTGTTATTGCTGAATCGGGTTTATCGAGCTTAAACCAGTACAGCTCCGCCAGTTCAAATTGCCGGGCGGCAGCATCATCTATCTGAGTGTTAGTCGCGCTTGAATCGAGTTTAACCTTTTGGGTAAACTCTTCCAACTTTCCGATATCCGTGGAGCGCTGGAAAGCATCCCTTCCGGCAAAAGTTGAACGATTTGCTTTGACGGCAGCGTCATAATACTCTTTTGCGGTAGTTAAATCATCGTATTCAAATTGATATATTAGACCGAGGTTGTAATTTGCTTCTGCTACCTGTAGATTAATTTTTGATTCTTCAGCTACTTCCTGATAAATAACTTCTGCAAGCAATAACTCACCGTCAAGTTCGTATCCTTCTGCCAATTTTAGGCGCAGTACTGACAGTGAATCATAGTATATATCATCATTGATAAGTTTGTTCAGGTAATCCATTCCATCCTGAATTCGCTGTAACCTGTATGAACAGACTGCTGATTGATATAGAGCACGGTATTTCCCTTTGTCGTCAAGATCCATTCCCAATAGCTGAAGGTAACTTCCCAGAGCGGCGCCAAAATCAAATTGGATAAACTGTCCATCGGCAATAAAATTCTGTGCTCGGCGCTGTTCTAAATCGTTGCCCAGGGAATCGCGAATCGCCAGTAAATACGGCTCTGCCTTATCATACTCTTTTGAATCAAAATAATACTGTCCCAGGGCCAGGGCCGCTTCGGATTTGAACGATTTCTTGTAGTCGCCCCGGAAGATGTCTTCAAAAATTTCTGTGGCATCACTCTCATCTTCCTGCAGCAATTTTGTTTTGGCCAGGTATAAAGTGGCATCATCATAGTATTTCGAGTCCTGGTAATTTGCCATTAGCTCGCGTAATCTTCGCTCGGACTTTCCGTATTGTTTAAGGTAGTAATATGAAACTCCCAAAATAAACAGAGCGTCATCATAGTAGCCGGAGTTGGGGTGATTTTCGATTACCTTAAGCGATTTATCCACTGCTATCTGATATCTGTTGCTTTGAATGACTTGCCGTCCTTTTGACAGAGATGCCTTTCTGGCCGATTCAGCCTCGTTGAATGCCTTTCTGCCATTGTAGAAAGTATTGAAATAGACGCAGCCCAGAGACAAAATTAACAGGCAGCAGACGCTAAACAGATATGCAGCTGTTTTCCCGGGTATATTTTTATGTTTAGTCATATTGCTTGGCATTAGTTTATACAATATTGGTATTGACTTGCTTCATCAATAAATATTAGGTCGAAATCTGCTCTTTTAGCAGCTCTACCAGCTTCGGTAAAAACTGACCCGATTTCCCTTCAAAGTGAAAATCAACTATATCCGAAAGAGCTGTTCTCTCAACATTTATTTCCACCAAAATGGCGCCGTGTTGCTGGGCTACAATCGGAAGAGTTGCGGCAGGGTGGACCAGGGCCGAAGTTCCCACTACGAAAAACAGTTCGGCTTCTTCTGCCTTTAAAAACGCTCTGTTTATGATATCCGAATCCAGCATTTCACCAAACCATACTATATCGGGTCGGATTTTTCCATTACATAAAGAACACGTCGGTATCCTCTCGGGATTTATGTCTCCTTCATCTTCGTATAAAGCGCTGCAATCCATACACTTATTCCTGTATATGTTGCCATGTAATTCAAGAATCGATTTGGAACCGGCCAGGAAATGCAAATTGTCAACATTCTGGGTCACCAGGGTAAATTCATCGATCATATTTTCGAGATTCACCAGAGCAACGTGTCCTGCGTTTGGCCTGACCTTGGCAATCAATTCCCGCCGCCAGTTATACCATTCCCAGACTATCTTGGGGTTGGACATAAAGGCATCCATTGAGGCCAGCTGCTCCGGTTTGAATTTCCCCCAGAGGCCTTCTTTTCCGCGAAAGGTAGGCACGCCTGATTCGGCCGAGATGCCGGCTCCGGTCAATACAACTACTTTGGAGCAGTTTTTTAGTTTTCCGACAACTTCTTCCAGCATAGCCAGGAAGATACAAATCCGCGGCGTAAATTAAAAGGAGGGAATATTGACTCGGAATTTGTTAAGATTCGCCTACTAAAGAGATTCCAGTATGGAAAGATAGTTTTCGTAGCGGAATTTTTCTATCTCGCCCTTTTCCAGAGCTTGTTTTACAGCGCAGTCCGGTTCATGGATATGGGCACAGTCTTTGAAACGGCAAGTGCCGTTGTATTTTTCGAACTCAGGATAATAATACTGCAGTTCAGCTTTCTCCACATCCCAGATTCCCATTACTTTTAACCCCGGCGAATCCGCCAAGAATCCTCCCGAAGGCAATTCAAACAATTCAATATGGGCAGTAGTATGTTTGCCGCGGTTTGTCGATTTTGAAATTGTAGCCGTCTTGAGATCAAGCCCCGGCACTAACTGATTAATAATTGAAGATTTGCCTACGCCCGAATGACCGACCAGGATTGTCTTGTGCCCCTGCATTGCATTCTTCAACTCTTCGATTCCTTCTCCCGTCTCGCACGATGTTGGGAAAACTTCAATACCAAGCGACCTATAGGCCGAGAATACGGTTTCAAACTCTTTGGGTTGGGGCAGGTCAATTTTGTTGATAATTATGAGCGGTTTGAGGTTCCCTTTTTGGGCAGAAATCAAAAAGCGGTCTATCAAGCCGGTTTTAAGTTTGGGAGAGGTGATTGAACTGACAATGGCCAGTTTATCCAGATTGGCGGCGATGACCTGTTTGATTGTTTCCTGCCCGACAGCAGGTCTGGAAAAAGCTGTCCTGCGCTCTAATACTTTTTCGATTATGGCCGAGCCTTCATGGCTGGGTGATATCAGGACATCGTCACCGACTGCTACCGGCGTAGTGGCATCGGCCTCGGATTTGACTTTTCGCCTGACCTCGCACTTAAGTTTATTTCCTGATTCTGTGATGACCTCAAATAATCTTCCTCTGGTGGCGAGTACCACTCCTTTTTCAAATTCCGTCATGCAGGACAGAATCTACTACAATCAAGAGAAGGATTCAAGGGGCTACATTTATTCTATAGCAGAACCTTATTTAAGAGGATTTTGAACCCTGAGATTCAAATTTGCGTTGAATAAGCGTATGTATTATGCTGTTTGGAAATTGAACCGATTATAAGACCTAAAACTAATGTTTGAATTTATAACAAAAATATTCGGCACCAAGCACGAGCGCGAAGTTAAGAAACTTCAGCCGAAAGTTGACGAAATAAACCTCGAGTTTGATAAGCTGCAGAATCTCTCAGATGACGAGCTAAAAGCCAAAGCCGATGAATTCAGAAAGCGGCTTGAAGATGGCGAGACTCTTGATGACCTTTTAGCCGAAACATTTGCGGTGGTCAAAGAGGCCTGCCGCCGGCATCTCGGCAAAAGCTGGAAGGTGGTCGGGCTCGAGACCGAATGGAATATGGTGCATTTTGATGTTCAGCTAATCGGCGGGATAGTACTGCATCAGGGAAAAATAGCCGAGATGGCCACCGGCGAAGGTAAAACTGTGGTGGCCACGCTGCCCACTTATCTAAATGCTCTCAGCGGCAAAGGCGTGCATATGGTTACCGTCAATGACTTCCTGGCCCGCCGCGACCGTGACTGGATGGGGCAAATTTATGAATTTCTCGGACTATCTGTCGGCGTAATTCAAAATCAGATGTCAAATGCCGAACGGCGCGAGATGTTCAAGTGCGATGTTACTTTTGGTACCGCCACGGAATTTGGCTTTGACTATCTTCGTGACAATATGGCCCAAACCGCCGAAGACCGCGTACACCGTAATTATCACTATGCCATAATCGACGAAGTTGATTCTATATTGATAGACGAAGCCCGTACCCCGCTGATAATGTCAGGACAGGTTGAGCTTAGTGTTCATGACCGCTACCGCGAAATGAACCCCACCATAAAGAATCTGGTACGAAAACAGACAGTCTTAGTCAATGACATGCTGGCCAGGGCTGAAAAAATGGTTGCTGAGAACAAGGACGGTGATGCTTTCGAAACCGGCACGTTGCTGCTGGCAGTTCGCCGCGGCGCTCCCAAAAACAAGAGATTCTTGAAACTCTTAAAAGAATCGGGCGTCAGCAAACTCATAACTGATGTTGAATCTTCCTATATGCGTGACAAGAAACTTTATGAAGTGGACGAGCGTCTTTTCTACTTCTTGGATGAACGCGAGCATACCATCGTGCTGACAGATTTGGGCACCAATCAGCTTACGACAGAAGAACAGAAACTTTTCGAGATACCGGATATTTCCTCTATGCTTTCGGAAATTGATGGTGACGAATCACTTGATGATGAAACCAGACAGAAAAAAATAGACGCTGTTTATGAACTTCACGCCGAGCGCTCTGAAAAAGTTCACGCCATAAATCAGCTCTTGCGCGGCTATACACTGTACGAAAAAGATGTAGAGTATGTTGTTCAGAACGGCAAGGTGATGATTGTCGATGAAAACACCGGCCGTATTTTGCCGGGCAGGCGCTACTCTGACGGACTTCATCAGTCTATTGAGGCCAAAGAGGGTGTCACAATCGAGGCTGAGTCTCAGACTCTGGCCTCAATAACTTTGCAGAACTTCTTCCGGATGTACGACAAACTGGCCGGTATGACCGGTACGGCCGAAACCGAAGCCAGTGAGTTCCATGATATTTACAAACTTGATGTATCAGTCATTCCGACCAACGAGACAGTTATTCGCGATGACATGGAAGATGAGATCTACCGCACCCGCCGTGAAAAGTACAATGCAATTATCAGAGAAATTCAGGAAATGCAAAGGCTGGGTCGGCCTTGCTTAGTAGGAACTATCAGCGTTGAAGTTTCTGAAACTCTTTCAAGGATGCTCAAGCGCACCGGAGTTGTTCATAATGTACTTAATGCCAAGCAGCATCAGCGCGAAGCAGAGATTGTAACTTCGGCCGGGCAAAAAAGCGCCGTGACAATTGCTACAAATATGGCCGGTCGCGGCACGGATATTCGGCTTGGCGAAGGTGTCAAAGAAGCCGGCGGGCTGCACATTATCGGCACAGAAAGGCATGAGTCGCGGCGTATTGACCGGCAGTTAAGAGGACGTTCCGGACGTCAGGGGGACGCGGGTTCTTCGCGGTTTTTCCTGTCACTTGAAGATGACCTCATGCGTCTGTTCGGGGGAGATAAGTTGGGCAGCCTGATGGACAAGATGGGCGTTCAGGAGGATGAAGTTATTACACATCCGATGGTGACCAAAGCCATCGAACGCGCCCAGATAAAAATCGAAGCCCAGAATTTTGCCATTCGTAAACATACTCTTGAGTATGACGACGTTATGAATGTCCAGCGCAAATGGATATACGAACGACGTCTGGCAGCTCTGGAGAGACCGTCAATCAAAGACGAAGTAGAAGAGCTGATCGAATCCGTTCTGGCCGGTATGCTTGATGATTACTGCCCTGAGGGACAGCACCCCGAAGAATGGAACATGACCGGCTTCATGGATGACCTTCGCAAAATTTATATGGTAAATCTCTCTATAAAAAGTGAGGAAATCCCGGAACTGGAGCGCCCGACATTTTCTGAAAAAATGCTCCAGGCAGTGACCGATATTTATCAGCAAAAAGAAGCTGCCTACGGCGAGGAAGTAATGCGCTCGCTGGAACGCTTTGCAGTGCTCTCTACAATCGACCGCTACTGGCGCGACCACTTAGCCGAAATGGAGGAGCTGCGCACGGGCATCAGCCTGCGCTCTTACCACGGCGGCATGGGCAAACCGATTGATATCTATAAGAAAGAAGCCTTCGGCATATTTGAAACCATGATTACGACTGTCGACCGGGAGATAGTAAATCTGGTTTATAAACTTCGCGTAAACGTTCCTGAAAAATCACGCTCCGATAGACGTCGCGAAGGTGTGGCCATGGAAGCCCGCCACGCTGATTCTACCGGAATGGGTTATGCGGTAGCCCAGCAGGCCGCGGCTGCTTCGGCGCCTGCGGCCGGTGTGGCAACTCAGGCGAACCCGATGGCCGAAGCTTCACAGGCCGGTCGGGAGGCACGTACCTTCAGGCGCGAACAACCGAAAATCGGCCGCAACGACCCCTGCCCCTGCGGCAGCGGCAAGAAATTCAAAAAGTGCCACGGGATGAATGGGTGATGTCCTCCTCGGACAGTAACAAACATTATTTTAGCCTAAAAGGTCAAAAAGCTGAACAAGCTCTTAATTCAATAGCATTTAAATCTTTCCTTCGCGATTGGTGTTATCCTAATCCAAAAGACTCTCGTGGCAAAGAAATCTGTGACCTGCTCGTCATTTTCGATAAGACAATGATTATTTGGCAAATCAAAGATATCGAGTTCAAGGGGAATATAGAACGCTATATGAGGAAAGCTTTAGATGACCCCATAAAGCAGTCTTTCGGAGCAGAAAGACGATTACTACATCTGGAGCAGAA
>JADFPZ010000043.1:14227-14965 GCA_022562075.1 Candidatus Zixiibacteriota bacterium
ATGCAAACGGATTTGTAGACACTTTTAATCCTACAGATATTGAAGAAATATTTAGAATAGTTTTCTCTGTAGGGAATGATGAATTTTCGTTTACACAAGTAATTGAAAACAATGGGAAATTTGTACATATAGTTGATCGCTCTATCGAAGTAATCCTCAACGAACTTGACACAATAAGCGATTTTGTCCAGTACTACCGAGCTAAAGAAAGGTTGTACAAGTCTGAGACAGAAATAATATTTGAAGGGGGAGAAGAAAATTTACTCGCGGATTATTTGTATAATAACAAAAGTTTCGAGCATTTAGACAAAATAAATACGATGCTTTATAGCGACGGTCTCTGGGATCATATTATGACTCGCCCAGAATTCATTGCAAAGAAAAACGAAGACAGTATCAGTTATGCCTGGGATAAGCTAATAGACTATTTTCACGAGAGAAAAGATGAGAACTACAAATTCGTGACGAAAGAATTATCTCGTTTAAATAGACTAGGCAGACGAATACAGTCTCAATCATTCCTAAGTGCTCAGATGGAATGCGGTAAATCAAAGCGTGGGCTGTGCCGTCACTCTGATTATGAAGGTGTTACTTACGTCTTCTTAATAACTTCGCCTGAAATGAATCGAGACCAAAAGAAAAAGGAGTTGGCTTGTAGATGTTTTGCAGCAAGAAAAAATTTCTTGAATAACCAAAAAGTTATTGGAATAGCTGCAGAATGGCAAGGGAGCCCTCATT
>JADFPZ010000044.1 GCA_022562075.1 Candidatus Zixiibacteriota bacterium
TCATTTCCTCATAATGCTCTGGGAGATGTACACGGTACTCATACCATGGGCATAATGGTCGGGCATGATGATGCTTCAATGGATACAGTTGGAGTTGCCTTAGATGCAAAATGGATTTCAGCTGCCATAGTTGATATAACCGGCGCTTCTTATATTGATGCTTTTGAGTGGGCGGCCAATCCCGACGGCGACCCGAATTCGATGGATGACGTTCCTGATGTTATAAATCATAGCTGGGGAATTTTAGACATCGGTTGTCAGGAAGTTTTTTATGAACTGATTGATAATCTTGAAGCTCTGGGGATTGTAAATATTTTCGCAGCTGGTAACGATGGCTCCGGGGCAGCTACTATTCGCAACCCGGCTAATCGTGCTCTGGACTCTATTGACTGTTTCGCGGTCGGTAATACTTCAACGACTGACCCTCCCAGCATAGCTTCATCATCATCACGGGGGCCTTCGGATTGCAACGGCGCTATAAAACCAAATGTCTGTGCACCGGGTGGAGGCATTCGCTCTACTACGCCGAACGGCAATTATGGTTCTCTTTCGGGAACTTCTATGGCAGCACCGCACGTCTCCGGATTGGTAGCCCTAATGCGCCAGAAAAACCCGAATGCGACAGTTGCAGAAATCAAGACAGCCATATTAACTTCAACTCAACAGTTTGGCTTGGCTCTTCCGAACGATACTTTCGGCTGGGGAGTAATTGACTGTATGGCCGCCCTTGACGCAATTCCGGCAGCCAACCCTGAGCCCAATCTGCGAGTCTACGCCTATAATCATGAGGCTGTTTATGCCGGCGGAACTTTCAGAGGCAGGTTAATACTTCAGAATCTGGGAGCCGATGTTACTTCAATTTCTGCAAGTATAATTGGTACTGATCCGTACCTATCAGTTACCAGCGGTTCGGCATTTTTCGGCAGTATATTTGCCAATGATACTGTAAGTTCAAACGACAGTATTATTGTAGTCGTATCAGAAATTGCTGAAAATGGCTCAGTATTATCTCTTGATTTGGAAATCACAAACAGCTCAAACTACACCGACACCACCAAAATTTATTTTTCTTTAGGTGAGCCGACTAAAAGATCATTTGTGTCACACAATGTCGGCAATATAGAATTCGGAGTCAGCAACTTCGGCACTTACGGACTTGGTCCGGCAGGTTTGGGTTCATTTTTTCCTATCGGAGGACCGGGTTTCACTTACAATGACGGCTCTAATGATCTCTTTGAGGGCGGACTGTTGATTGCAACTGATCCGCAGCATGTATCAGACGGCATCCTAAATTCTATCGGAGAGCCCGATGGAGATTTCAGGATTCTTCCGGGCGGTAATATTCAGATTGATTTACTGGGTGCAGAGACAGCGCAAAAGACCAGAGCTATCTTTGATGACAGCCGCGCCGAAAACCCGATTGGAGTCAGCGTCAGGCAGTTTAGCTATACCTTCCCTGAACCGGAAAATGACGATTTCGTTATACTCAGATATATTTTGACCAACGATAACCCGATCTTGTTAAGCTCTCTTTACGTTGGATTATACTTCGACTGGGATATTTTCCAGTTCACTTCCAACGCCGGAGGCTATGAAAGTACTACAGGAATCAGCTGGATGGCTTACAACGGCTTCAGCGGTTTAGAAGACTTCCGCGCGACTGTCGTCTTAGACGGACTCCAGGCTGGAACTCTAACCGATCTTGGCTTGGAGGTTTTATATCCCGAAGGTTATACTGAGTCAGAAAAGTTTTTGGCTTTGACCGCCGGATTTGGTTCGGCGACAATGTACTCTACAGCTAAAACCGACCTGTTTCAAGTGATATCTGTCGGACCTTTGAGCATCCCTGCCGGAGAAAGCAAAATAGTTTCATTCGCAATCATAGCCGGCAACACAATGGCCCAGGTGGAAAACAGCGCGGCGGCGGCTCAGGCTGTCTATGACTCACTTATAAACGGCTGTTGCAATGAACTAACCGGAGATATTAATAATGATCTGGCGCCAGAAACGAATATTTCGGATTTGGACTATCTGATTGACTTTGTTTTCCGTGGGGGGCCGGGTCCGGTTTGCAAACAGGAATCCAACCTGAATGGCAGCTCTACCCCGGATCCATCCATAACAGATTTAATCTATGTGGTTGATGTTATTTTTAGAGGTGGAGCCGACCCAATTGCCTGTCCGGGCTATTAGCAGAACTGTTCATCAGCTTAATTATAGAACGACATCGCTTTCAGGCCTGTTTGATTTTGTATTAAACTTGCCTGCCTTTTATAATGGCAAAAGACAATCCGTTTTTCATTTGGTACCTTTGAAAAATCAAAATCACCCTTGTACCTGAATTCTTTTTCGTTCCTCCAGTCTGTTTTCTTGCCGGCCGACTGCCACAACCAGTTATCCTTTTGGCCTACTTGCTTTTCTTGTGACGGCTCATAATAGCGCACTTCTTTTATGCCGTGTGCTGTCGCATAATTTCGTTCTATGCCAATTCCGAACGGTTCAAAAGACATCTGGCAATACCGGGCGCGCCATTTCATCAAACGTATGGCCTCCTTAGGGACAAGACCTGAAAAACAAACTGTTCTGGTATTGGTCGGCATGTTCTTAGACGAGGCAATGATTAATTCAGTGTTTAGAATTTTACGTAAGGTATCGAATGCCGTGCGCCGGTATTTATCTGAGCCAAATACCATCCTATAAAATTCGAGTTTGTTTTCATCGGGCCAGCGGCGATTTGTTGCCCGGGTCCAGTGGATTAAATATGACTCATCCAATGCCATTATCTTATTTGAAAGAGCGCTGATATCGACCTGGTAAGCTAGTTTGCTTTTCTTCTTTTCATATTCTGTTTCAAAATCCCTGACAATTACTTTCTCATTCATATTTGATTTTGATAATAGCAGCGACATATTACCATTTGGTCTGACGGAAACCGGAATCAGCATGTCTGCCTGATCGATAATAGTTTCGTCCCGGATTTTTGCAAGTTGCGCAGGAGTTAAGTCGTTTGAGTTTTCGTCATTGATTTTATCAAACTTCACTCTGCTATCTGTCAAACAATACTGCCTGGATGCTCTTGATTTAAGCGCTTTAAAACTTGAAAATCCTCTGGCCGGCAGCAGCAGCCTTAGCGGAACAGAATTTAGCACCGCACAGGCTGTTATTATCTCCCAGTTACGGCTGCTTACGGATGAGATAAGAGTTAGATTTTCTCTCTTAACAAACCGAACCGCATCACTTAGCTTTCTAACCCAGCCATCTGCAAGCGAAGGCCTCAGGCACTGACGGGATAGAATTATGGCTGCACTTTTTGACATGAGCTAACTGGTACTTATTGATTTAATATTTCACTTAATAGGCGCTGTGGCCTGCATCTTAAAGAGAAACTATACTGAAAGTCTGTGTTATGTCAATCACATATTTCGCAATGAGTGTAAGTCCAATGTTGTCTATAACAAGATTACCCCAAGCGATGAATTTTTTGAAATCATAATTATTGGAAACAACTGCCGGATCAGTTCAAAAAATCCTCCAAACTTGTGCCACCAGATAGCAGACAACAAATCCCATGATCAGAGGCAAAACAGCTGAAACAATTGTCCAGCGACGAGAATTAGTTTCTTTCCAGATAGTGTAGATTGTGGTACTACAGGGGTTATGGATCAGACTAAAGAGCATAAGATTAACTCCGGTCAGGAGTGTCCATCCTCCTGCTCGCAAGATCTCACCGATGTTATTGACCGAATCAGGCTCAAACATAACACCGGCGCCTTCACCTAAATTCGTTGTACCTGCAACCGTAGTAACGGTGAGCATCAAGAGAGTCGGAATAACAATCTCGTTGGCCGGAATAGCCAGTATGTAGGCCAGAAGAATGATTCCGTTAAGACCAAGCAACAAGCCCGGACTATCCAGGAATGAGACCGTATGCTCAGAAAGGCTTATCCCTCCGACATAAATGTTCCCCATCAGCCAAATAAGCGCCCCGGCCGGTGCAGCAAAAAGAACCGCCCGCCATAGAACAAACAGTGTCCTGTCGATCAACGAAGTGTACAGGATACTCCAAAAACGCGGTCTGCGAAATGGTGGAAGTTCTAAGGTAAATGATGATTGCTCACCACGTAGCAACGTCCTGGACAAAGCCCAAGAGACTACAAATGTTAATACTATACCCAGCACAGCAATGCCCACTACAGCAGCAGCCGAAACAATTCCAGCAAGATAAGGCGGCACAAGAGTGCCAATGAAGATGGTGGCAATGAGGATTTGCGTCGGCCAGCGGCCGTTGCATAGGGCGAAGTTATTTGTAATGATGGCAATAAGACGCTCACGCCGACTGTCGATTATTCTGGTAGCAATTACACCGGCAGCATTGCATCCAAATCCCATACTCATGGTCAGGGCCTGTTTGCCGTGAGCTCCTGCTTTCTTGAACATACCATCCAAGTTAAACGATACCCGAGCCAGATAACCTGAATCCTCAAGCATGGTAAACAGCGGAAAGAAAATTGCCATGGGAGGCAGCATGACAGCGATTACCCAGGCAGTAGCCAGGTAGACACCGTCAAAAAGAAATCCTGAAAGCCACCATGGAAAATAAAGTTTTTCCCCCAATGACATCAGCATTGGATGAATAGTGTCAACTAACAAAGTTGCTATCATTCCCGAAGGCACATTGGCTCCGGCAATAGTTAACCAAAAGACAGCAGTCAATAATCCCAGCATTACAGGAAAACCAAGCCACCTGCTGGTAACAATGTTGTCAATTTTCCGGCCAAGATTGAAGGAAGATACTTTGCCGTCAATAATTACAGAGGCAGAAGCGATAGAAACAGCTTCAGTATAGATGTCCTCTACCAGTTGGTCCTGGAAGTTAACACCAATGTTTTGCCCAAGCTTCTTGGCGGAATTGATTATTCTCTCTGCAGAAATAATTGTTGTCGATTCACCTGCCTCTTGCGCTTCGCTGGTATTAGCTGCCAGCTGAGCGCTTTTGGTTGTGTTGCTGGTCTGTGACGATAGTTCGAGCAGCTCACCGCTTCTTAGTGCTTCCTCGATTTTGCGGTCTCCATCAAGAAGTCTAATAGCTATCCATTCAGGATTCGACAGAGAAGAGAACTCTCTGCGAATCTCTCCGGCTAGCTCTAATACGGCTGGCTTGAATTTTCTGTTGAGTTTTCGCAAACGCTTGGGTCTATTTACAATCGTTCCTGTGGCGACATTGGCAATCGTATTGAGAAGACGATCAATTCCCTCTCCTGAACTTGCAATCGTCGAAATCACGGGCACCCCAAGTCGCCTCGAGAGGCTCCGTTCATCAATAGTCATTCCATGGCTCTTGGCTTCGTCTATGAGATTTAGACAGATAACAACTCGGTCGGTAATTTCCAGTATCTGAAGAGTGAGATTGAGATTACGTTCAAGGTGATTAGCATCGACGATGATAACGGTAACGTCCGGTTGGCCAAAGAGAATAAAATTGCGGGCGATCTCTTCGTCGACCGATGCTGTTGCCAATGAATAGGTGCCGGGTAGATCCACAAGTTTGTAGCGATTTTCTCCCAGGGCAAAGGCGCCTTCAGCCCGTGTAACTGTTTTCCCCGGCCAGTTGCCAGTATGTTGCCTTAGTCCGGTGATAGAGTTAAATACTGTACTCTTGCCAGTATTGGGATTGCCAGCCAGAGCGACCACATAGTCAAACCTATCCATCTGTACGCCCAGCTTAATTAAGTTGCCGGCATGGTGCATGGGGCAAGTGGCGCAGCCATCTGAGGGAGCCACTGGGGTAACCTGGTCCAGGCTCATACTTCAACCTTCTTTCTATCGCATATCGAAATCATCCGGGCTTGTTCGGAACGTAAAGCCAAAACCGTGCCTCTGACATGATAGGCCGTAAGCCCGCCGGTAAGGCCGTACCTGTGGAACTTGATGCTTGTATCGGGGAGAATTCCTAAATCCATAAGCCGTCTCCGCTCAAAACCGCGACAGGCGCGACTGATTCGCACGACTCTGGCGATTTCGCCATCCTGCAAGTCTGCCAGGGACTCATGAGTGCCGGCAATTCTCTCAGCGTCAATCTTCTCGACCGGTCTAATCGACAAGTTGTGTGCCGCCTCGGGAGTCAGCTTAAGAATGCGGCCTTCGGCCTCCAGTACATAGAAACCGTCAGACATGTTTACTAGTCGAAACTCCATTCCCGGGAAAATTTCGAGGGCGACAAGTTGTCCGTAGACTTCTTCCGGTTCATCTTCCATATGGCTAACGATTGCACACATGCCTACTCTCAATTGTGTCAGATTCATCAGTTTTTCCTGCACCAGCTCTCCCTCGGCAGTTGGAATTGGGTCGCCGTGGGGATCGATGCGTGGATTTCCGAGTCGATCTGATAAAGCATTCGCCTCCTCCGGTGAGAGCAAGTGCTCATATTCTTCGGCCTGGCTGTGCCATTTTTCCGGATCAACGCCTGTTTCATCGGCCAGGTAACGTTCCCACAGGCGGTGGGCACGAATTATCTGGACGGCGTATTGCTTTCCTTCTTCAGTTAGCAGAATTCGACCGTCTTCCTGGGATACCAGGCCGATGCGGCTCATATGTGCCGCCAGTTCAGACACTTTGGTGGACACAATCTGCAGGGCTTTGGCAAGTCTTGAGGTTGTTACAGCTATGTCATTAAATTCGCAGTCATAGACATACTTGAGCGCATCTTCAAGTTGTGTTCGTTGAGTCAACCGCATACGACCGCGCACGGCTTGAACCAAGCCAATTCCAGGCCAAAATAGAACAACTGCAAAGGCAACCAGGATGGCAAATATTAGCAGGTTAAGTGCTGGAGAATCCATGTTCATTTATTCATTATACTTTCTACTTTGGAAACCACCGTCACATAAATCTCATTAAAACACCAGACTCAATTCACCCAGTGTCACATGATTGTCCGTCCGCACCCTGTGTTCCACCGCCAGACGCAAAGTCCATACGGTGAGCGGCCACTGAAGATTCACGTTTGACACAAATGATGTGCCGTTGTCCACCACAGTCTGATGATCCAGACGAACACCACCGGAGAGAAAATCATACGGAATAAACTCGCTCTCGAGAGTGAACCTCATATTCGTTTCTCCACCGAATCGCCCGTAGCCCAAACCCAGCCGCGAAAACCAGTAACCCCGATTGTACACGCCGAGCAGACTACCCATACTCCTGCCGTCATCCACAAATAAGTGCGCCCCGACAGAACTCAGACCCCTCCTGTAAAACGACTCCAAAAAGACACCCTTGGGATCTGATTTAAATTCAAAACTGGCCTCATCCCGCGCCTCATCCGTAATCGGAATAGAGAATTCACCGGGAAAAACAAGACTCACAATGTTAAACCACCCGTTAGCCGCATGCGCCCCCGGCAGCGAACGATGCTGGAGACTGACAGACGGAGAACGACCGTTCGGCGCAAACGCCCGGAGTGATAGTTCTCTGGCGCTGCCGGCGCCACTGCCGGAAATCTTCGCACCAATTACCAGCGGAGTCGAAAGCCCCAGTTTTCGGGAATCATCAATCTGATTCAAGAGCCGAAATTGACCCGCCTTCAAGTTTACAGAATTCGAAACATCATATGTGATAAACAAATCCTCAAACCTGCCACTTCGGTCCTTCAAACTGCCGTCAGAACTCACTTGCAGACTGAGAATCCGCCACTCCAGAAAATAACTCGCCCGCGAATCTCCGATCGGCCCTCCGGATATCAACTCCACCTTATTCGGAAACGCCTTATTCAGATCATTCGAATGCTGTACCTCACCGCGCTGCGTCAACCACAAAGCAAAAGGCCACGTCGCTTTCTCCTCTGCAGGCCCGACGAGCTTGTAACCGTTGGCTACAAAATTTTCACCCTGCTGGTTCAGCGCCGGAGGCATGATGTGGCAACTGTTACAGTTTAGGTCATACTTGCGCGCAAAATATGGCACTCCGTGCGCCTCCTGTAATTGGAAAGACAACATGATGGCAACCAAAATAACGAAAGGAGTTATAATAAAGATTCTGTCAACAAAGACTCTTCTTTCGTTCATTTTCTCGCTCTCATCTGTAAAAACATCAGTCCTGTTTTCCGCGGACAATTCTCTTTAGTATCAGGCACTGATCTTATTGACCAATATTTGTTTAGCGGCTTCTCGTCCAACTATTATTTTCTTGTGCTTGGTTTTCAATGTTATTGGGCCCTTGTAAGGTGCTATATTTTCAACTTGTACCGACTCCCCGGGAAACAAGCCCAACTCTCCCGCGTACCGCAGCAACTCAGAATCATCATCCTTAACTTCAGATATCAACACCTCTTGCCCGACTTGCACATCTACCAGCCTATCAGACGAATGTTCAGCTACTTTACCGTCCTTGGAGGGAATCGGCGCTCCGTGGGGATCAGTTGTCGGAAAGCCCAGAAGTTCGTCAATTCTTTCTTCGAGTTCTTCACTCAGGGCGTGCTCCAGCTTTTCTGCTTCAATATGGACTTTGTCCCAGGGCAGGCCCATTACTTCACTGAGGTATAATTCCAACAGCCGGTGGTGCCTGATTACTTCCAGGGCTATTTTCCGACCGGATTTGGTCAAAGCCACCCCCTGATAGGGCTTATAAGTAACCAATTTCATCTGAGCCAGTTTACGAACCATGCCCGTCACCGATGCCGGCTTAACCTCAAGACGTTCAGCTAGTTGCGTGGTTACAACCTTGCCGACCTCTTTCTTGAGAGCGTAGATTGCTTTCAGATAATCTTCTATTGACTCGCTTAATATCATGTTAATTAAACCTAACATATTATTTAGGTTTACCTAAATAATATCGGTAAATATATGAGTTCTCTTAAGTTTGTCAACACAAATCTTCGGTGCTTGTTATGAGGCTTATGGCCTGTTAAATTATCTAATGAGTCTAATTAAATGAAGAGTTTACGAATTTGTGGCAGCCTAATATTTCTGTTCTTATTCGCTGCTTTGACTTATAGCGCAACTCTTACGGTTGAGCGCGGCAGCGACTTTCAAGCTGTAATTAATTTCGCCTCAAGCGGCGATACCATACTGCTTTCTGCTAAAGTTTATGACGCCGCGCCAATTGCTTTTACAGATTCGCTATGCGGCAACTGTCTTGACCCCAGAACTGAAGTAGCTGCCAGCTATGGTTTTATTATCAAGAATAAGTCGCTGGTTATTATTGGCGCCAATAGACAAAAAACTATTCTTCTCACCAAGGGGGGTTACGGTCTTTATTTTAAGAACTCACCCAATTCCATTATCAGAAATCTGACCATTACCGGCGGCAGGCGCGATGCTGACGGCAACGCCACCGATGCTGCCATAGTCGTTCGCAACTCGCGCCTTCTAATCGAAGAAGTTGACATTCGCGACAACGATAACAGGCACGAAGATTCCACTGTTGTCGTAGGTATTGGCGGAGTATTTGGCCGCGAAGGCGCCGATATTACGATTAGAAATTGCAACATTACTAACAACGGCTGGGATGGGGTGGCTCTTTATCGCGGGGCAACTGCGCTGGTAACCGACTGTATTATCAAAGATGGACGCGGCGCCGGTATCGGTGTCACCTGGGATGCTTCCTGCAGCGCCTTTCGAAACGACATCAGCGGCTTCTGGAAAGGGATAGGAGCCTTCGGAACTTCATGGGTGGTTGCCCGTAATAACAGTGTGCATGATAATCTTGGCTGGGGAATTATTGCCACCGGTCAGTCGTATATGGATATTGCTAATAATATAGTCCATCACAATGGTAACTGCGGTGTAGCGCCATGGTCTAACGAAAGCCGCGGACGGATAGTCAACAACGTCATCACCGAAAACGGCTGGCGCAAAGAGTGGGTCTGCCCTTGCGTGGGAGTCTGGAACAACGGCGACTGGGCCAAATGGCAGTTTGCTAATAATCTTGTCTGGAACAATAAAGATGGCGAATACGAAAATATCTTTGACCAGTCCGACTTAAACGGTAATCTGAACAGAGACCCCAGGTTTCTCCCGGAAAGCAATTTCAAATATCTGCCGGATTCTCCGTTATGGAACGCCGGCGATACTGCTATTTACAATCCAGACGGAACTCGTTCGCATATAGGCATTTACGGCGGCCCGCAAGCTGCCAAACAGCCCCGATAATCGTTTTTCTCAAAACATTAACATTTGTTATTGATCATTTATAATTGATAAAAAAGTGAACAATATCGCTCAATAAAGAGCTAAGTCTTCCGATTATTAAAAGAGATTATCTTTTTAAACAATTGGAGGATTTCAAATGAAAAGATTTACTCTTTTATTCACACTGCTGTCACTAGGAGCGTTCATAACAATGCTGCCCGGCTGCAGCACAGATGACGCAGTTACCGGCCTAATTCAGGGCGACACTAACTCAATCGACTTTCAGTTGGCTGAAAATCTCGTTGGCGCTGATGGTCTGGAGGCCATTGGTAATTCTTTTGATTTATCGCTGGATTTGCTTGATTCTATTCCCGGCGCCACCTTCTCGCCGAAAAAAGCAATAGCAAGACAGGCTTTGGGCGGAGGTGATGAAATTTTTGTTTTTGATTCGCTAAGCTACACCTATGACGGTACCTGGCATGTATTCACATTTGCTGCCTTTGCTATCGATACTATCCTCTTTGACACTGTCAGTATCAGCGGTATTGATTCTATTCAGACCATGTCTGACGGAATGCCGATACAGGTTCCGGACTCAACCCTGGATGAACTTCGAATCAGGTCTCGCCTGGATATTAGCGTATCTGGCGGATTTTTTGATGCCAGTTCAGTTCATGCTATAACAGTTACCGGAATTACTGTCGAGATGCTGACTCCGGTTACTCTCAATGGTACGGCTGCAGAAACTGCAAGCGGCAGTTATGGTGACTCTTCTCTCACTTGTGATTATTCCTTTAGCAATTCCCTTACAGCAACAAACATCATGTTTACTGAAAACGGAAATATTGATTGCCCGACTTCAGGCTCAGTCAGCCTGACAGCGACTATTGACATTACCTGTATTGGTGATCTTGTTACCGGAGTTGATACTGTCTCAGTGGCAGGTGTCTGGACAGCTACCGGCGTCTATGCTTCCGATGGCAGCGTAGCACTGACTATCTCTGACGGTACAACGGTCTGGAATATCACCGAGCCTTGCAATAGCGGGGCACAGGCCAGCGGTACTTCACGCTGGACCCACGGACTATAATCTCGGATTATATAGACACTTTTGTAAAAGGCGCCTAACGCAGGGCGCCTTTTTTTTGTGTGAGCGAAACTTGAATCTGTTTCTGAATGTCATCCTGAGCGGAGTCGAAGGACTTGTGATCCTGACACTTGTTCTCGTCATCCTGAGCGGAGTCGAAGGATGCCCTTGGAACCAATTCTCTATGAGCGGATGTATTATCTTGACCTTGAGGCGATTTCTCATAATTTTGGACTGCCAGTGCACGTCACCCTGAGCCTCGCTCATCATCCTCAGCGAGTGAAAAATGCTGAACTCAGCATAGTTTTATATGTATCTCACGCGGCTCGCTCTATTTCGGTATTTCCACTATGTAGACAAGTGGACAATAAGTCGCATTAGACGGTTCTGCATTGTAAACTTGACAAAGTTTGATTGAACAGACATATTGCTCCATATAGCCAGGGTTTTATCTAACGCGCAGACAAATTGGGGTTATTCAGATGTCCTTTAATATTAGTCGTTTAGTCTTAGGATTTGTGACCCTAGGTCTGATCTTATGTTCAGTCGCTGAAGCCACCGACGGCTCGACAATCATCAGAATCGCTACAGGAATGCGGGGTGGTGGTTACTATGCTATTGGCGAAAAGATGGAAAAACTTGCGAAAGCCCGGGGTTTGACGGTTGTGGCTTTGGAGACAGAGGGCTCTTGGGAAAGTCTTAAATATTTGTCTGAGGGAAAAGCAGACTTTGCCTTTACTCAATTAAATGCATTTGTTAAATACTCAATTGACAGCTCAGATACGGCGATAGTTGTTGTAATACCGCTTTACACAGAATATCTGCACATCGTCATGAGATATCCTTTTGAAATAAGAAGTTTCGCCAGCCTGGTGGGCAAAAAAATATTTTTCGGTCAACCGGGTAGTGGTACAGTAATAACGGCGAATCTGTTTTTGGATGTAATGGGTTTGTCGACAGCTCAGTTTCCATCAGTTGATGCCAAACGGTTTGAAGAAATTCAAGCCCTGTTCAAAAAAGACAGCCTCGATGTAGCTTTCCACGTGGGCACTATCAACAATAAAATAGTCCGGGATCTAATGGATTCTACAAAAAGCAGTTTGTTCTCGCTTGACAGGAACACAGTCCGTTATTTGAGAGCAGAGTCCCGACAGGAACAACTTGGTATTCTGGGGATTAAAGATATCCCATCAGGCACCTACACGGGTCAGGAACAACCTGCAATGACAATTGCTATGCCGGTTATGCTGGTTACTTTGCAAACTATGGACAGTAATAAGGTTGACAGGATTGCTAAACTAGTGCTCAAAGCTATTGATTCAGTTCAGGCTGAAGGTAATCGAGATAGCACACATAGCCAAGGTGACATGAGCTTGTTGCGGCAGCATATAAAGCTCGCCCCTAAATATTGGTACGATGAGAATACTAACAAAGCACCCAGCCAGTTTCGGTTTGATATTTTAGCCATACTGTTGTCTTTCGTCCTTTTAGTTCTCATTCTGCTGTGGATATTCAAGAACCGGACAAAAATAAATCTCGGAACCCTAAGGTACAAATCGATTTTAATAGTGTCAGGCATTTTCTTAGGAGCATGTATTGTGATCCCCTATTTAATATATGTTCTCGAGAATACGATTAATGAGAGCTTTGGCAGTTTTTATGAAACAGTATGGTCAACGGTCTTGTATCTGACCAGCAGATTGGGAGGAAGAACACCTGTTACGCTTGGGGGGCGATTATTCGTTGTCCTGCTGCTGATTGCGGGTTCAGTGTTGGCCGCACTCATAACTGGATACATCACATCCAAATTAATATTTAATAAGCTGGAGAGAAAAATGGATAAGAACCAAAAAGATCATTTTGTATTTCTTAATTGGAATGATCGAGCCCAAGAAATTGTCCGTCAAATTCATTCTCCTGAACTTGGGAGCCCACACAAGATTGTCGTGGTTGTTTTAACCGATGATCCGGGGTTGAAAACTAAAGAGCTTGAAGAGCGAATGTTGACTAAAAAACCGGATACCGACTTCCACCACCCTTGTTTCATCCCCGGAGATCCGACCGATGAAGAGTGTCTTATGAACGTGAATATTCTTAAAGCCAGAACCATTATCATTATGGCCGATGACAAAGAAAAAACTGTGGCTGATGACAAATCTATGAAGTCACTGATGACGATACAGTCACTGCTTTCGAAGCAAGAAAAGGACAGTCTGTCATCGGATGGCGGGAAGAAAAGTAAAGGTATGCATATTGTCATTGAATTGTTGAACCAACGAAATGCCTATACAGTAGAGAAGATGTCAAAACTTCTGCCATCAACCGTAACTGTTGACATTATCGCACAGGGACAGATTAGGACTCTGTTGTTGGCCCATGCCGCAATCATAGGAGGCTTGGTGAAGTTCTATAAGGATTTGCTGACTTTTGACGAGAGTAATAATGAACTGTACTTGCTTGATGTTGATGGATTGTCGCATGGCGCCATGACTTTTCCGATGGTGGCATCTCATGTTGTATCTTTGGGGGGAGACAGACCGGTGATTCCCGTTGGTTATCAGAGAACAAGTGAAGAGGGCGAGGTTAGGTTGATTACAAATCCGAAAAAGTATCTGTCCGCCGAGGATAAGAAGATGAAGCAGGTGAACCCGTCTTATATCATGAAGGATGGCGACAGGCTGTTAGTAATCGCGTATTCAAAACCATCCAGAATAGATCTAAAGGATATAGAATTACCGAAGAAAAAAGAAGAACTGATGAACTAGTACAGATACGTAATTTGAGTACATATTTTCATTGCCTAATAAATAACTGGTCGCCCACCGCTTGCGGCAAGGTCCTGAGCGGAGTCGAAGGATGCCCTTGGAACCAATTCTCTATGAGCGGATGTATTATCTTGACCTTGAGGCGATTTCTCATAGTTTTGGACTGCCAGTGCACGTCACCCTGAGCCTGCACTTGTCCTGAGCGAAGCCGAAGGGTGACTCACGAATGCAGCTGAAGACAAAAAGATGGATTCCCGTCTGCCCCGAGGCTCGCTCGGGATTAAAACGCGGGAATAACAAAATGTACGTGGAGGAGTGGCTGAGTGGTCGAAAGCGGCGGTCTTGAAAACCGTTGTGCCGCAAGGTACCGTGGGTTCGAATCCTACCTCCTCCGCATTAGAGGAGTACAATATAACTTATTCTTGAAATGGCGAAAAAGAGAAGCCAAATAGAGGAAACTGTTGTTTGCCGTGCCACTTTATCCAAATTAGGACAACTGAATAAAGAGTATGGAGGGTTAGCTACTTTAATCAATACAGCCATCAACACGAAAAGTGAGTACTCACGACTTCGTAAATTTTTTAGCTCGCGTATTAAAGAAATTGAATATTACGAAGTTGAATATATCATGCTCAGGAACCTTTAGGATATCTATCTTTTTATCCGGAGAACAAAAAACTAGGTCGTGCTCTCAAAACATTAATACGAAACGCCGAATATCATGCTCTCGTTTATTTCGTGGCACTCTGTTAGGTCGAACCATTCTTGGAACCAATTACAACAGATCATAGGGATACCTTGTACTTGAAATATGTTGGTCTCTTGGTTGACTCGTGGTATGAATCCCTAGACTATAAATTTGGCAATAAGTTCAAACAGCCATTGAGAAGTTTGCCAACTTACTTGCATGTCGAATTACGTAAATACCTTAAAGTCATTTATCGAGCAAGA
>JADFPZ010000045.1 GCA_022562075.1 Candidatus Zixiibacteriota bacterium
TAACTCAGTTGGTAGAGTCACAGCCTTCCAAGCTGTTGGTCGCGAGTTCGAACCTCGTCTCCCGCTTTTTATATATTTGTAAATTAAAGGATTTGTCACCCTGAGCGGAGTCGAAGGGTGAAGAGAAAGCTAGCATGTCTTTCCCGCGCAGGCGGGAATCCATCTTTAACGATAGGTCATACAGGTTAGTCAA
The DNA here is from genome assembly GCA_022562075.1 of Candidatus Zixiibacteriota bacterium. Taxonomy (GTDB): domain Bacteria; phylum Zixibacteria; class MSB-5A5; order GN15; family FEB-12; genus JACZWU01. Next base: position 194 of record JADFPZ010000045.1, read on the forward strand.
TTTCGTGCCTTAATCGATCGGCCTCGCGGCTAAGCTTAGCAAGCACCCGAATTATACTTTGAAACCGAACTTGAAAAAAAACGTCTTTATCATCGGTCGTGCGTAGTATTCTTGTCAATTGTTGATATGCTGACTGTTCTATTTCAATTTGAATCTTTGTTTCCTCAATCAACGCTCTGAGGTCTTCCGGTATGACATCCGGATATGATGCGAGTAGTCTATCAAGTTCTTCCCTAACATAAATTGCACTTTGATCGAAGAGCGGGAAATAATATCGCCATGCCTTTTCTGAGTACTTTGGCGGTTCGACTTTTATGAGCATATCCCAAACGTGCGAATACTCCTCATTGTGTTGAGAAAAGTGACCTGGTACCAGAGCGATGTAGGCATTCTTCCAACTGTGACAAGCTGAGTTAACCAGTGAATAAACTATAGACCTCAACTTTTGTTCTTCTTCGCTCGGACCACACATCGCTGATAGAGTAAAAATTGCGGCTGCTAATCCAATGGAACCCACCAGCAACCGACGCAAATAAACATAGGGTTGCATTTTGTGGACAGAACAGAATAATCCTGACGAAACAGAATTGCGGCAACGACGAGTTAGTTTGGTCCTCCCCAAACACTTTCTTTCGATTGTTTTATCATTTGTGCCCATATATCTTTGACAAGAAAATACGAAGATGTTCTTTTTGCAACGAAACTTTTGACTGACTTTGCAACCCACCATTTATGGCCTGGTTTCATGACTGCTCATTATCTCTACAAATCCACCACAAAATCCTGACGCCTCCCAATAAACATACTCTCTGCAAAATTCCGGGAAGGGAAGTAGCAAAAAAAGATGTTAAACTTGTGCTGAACTTGTTTCAGTATATAACAAAACAAACCCATTTCTATTTCCACCCACTCCAACAACTGAAATTTTGACTGACACTCCCTGTCACCCTCTGTTGTTATCTTATTCCATCATTAGCTCCCACTACTGGGGGCTAGGGGCTAATCCTGTCTCGCCTTATATACATTCGTTGAGTAACTCAAGAGACTTGGAATGGTGTTAAACAGTAACTGACATATAAAACAAGGAGTACTGTACCATGGCACACAATGAAGTTCAAGGAAACGTGATTGGTGAAATTTGGCGAGCCCAGGAGGTTGCCAAGGAAATCACCTATTTCCTGGTAAAGGGGGAAAAGAACTGGTTCAGAATCGAGTATACCGGAGAGCTCATGCTTGAACGTGCCAACTATATGGCCGAAAAGCTAAAGGCAGCAGCTCAGGGAGGAAGTTCGATTGAGGTCGGAGTAGATTATGATACGCTTATTGTGGGTGAACCCCCCAATCTTCCGCTGAGAACTTTTAACCTGGTCAAGTACATTCAAATCAGGGCGTAAACTATCCCCCATAGCATTGGTCGGGTCGCCCACCGCTTGCGGCATCGTCCCGAGTAGTCGCGGGGTGGGATCTAAACATACGAAGTCTGCTGTCAATATTTGTGGGCGGCAGACGTCCTCACGCTGTCCTGAGCGAAGTCGAAGGATCTGCCCCTTTCGCACTTCCTACAAACACCAAATCCGGTTTTCCAACGCTTTGGCCAATCGGCCCAACGTGGGAAACCGCAATCTAATTTCATCTTTGGAAGTATTTCCGGGATCAACTAGCAAATGACCGTCAATTAGAATCGACGGTTTTTTGACCGGCTCATTTTTTTCAGTAAAAGTAGCGTTGATGCTGTGTTCTTCGATATAATTTACCAAAAAATCTCGAATTTTTTTCTGCCGGGGGTCGTCCTGAGCATAGATTAGAGCAATTTCCATAGTTGTCTTCTTTCCGGTTGTTTCTAGTCCCTTTTAATGTGCGAATCGAAATTCGTGAATTTGAAAAATAAAGGCCAGATAAAAATATTGGGAGGATTCAAATATGTTATTCCCGTCTGCCTAATCATTCGTCACCCTGAGCTTGTCGAAGGGGGCGAGTGAATATTTACAGCGTCTTACTTCGACAGGCTCAGCATGACGATGGTCGAGAAGTAGGGCAGAACCCTTTAGCGGTTCTGCCAAAGGAAAAGAGTCAGGAACACAAGGTTTCTGACCTACAAGAGAATAAGTTTAGAGAATAATTACGGAAGAATTTTCAAAGTCGGTAACCTCGCCGATTATTTCGTGGCATAGGCCGGCATCTTTTAAGGCCTTACTGAAGTCGGCAGCGTTTTCAGCTTTGATGGCTATAAATAAGCCGCCCGATGTCTGCGGGTCAAAGAGAATATGCTCAAGGTTTGAGTCGAGATTATCAGAAATTGAAATTTTGTCTTCAAGATATTCGCGGTTGGCTTTAGCCCCGCCGGTTAAGATGCCCTCGCTGGCCAGTTCTTTGGCTTGCGGCAAAAGCGGAACTTTGTCAGAAAATATTTTGATAGTAACTTCGGAGCCGGCCGCCATTTCATAGGCATGCCCCAAAAGACCAAAGCCTGTTATGTCAGTGGCCGAGTCGGCCTGGTGCTTAAGCATCAGCTCACAGGCAGTTTTGTTAAGCGATGACATAGTTTCGATGACAAGTTTCGTCAGCGCTTCATCGGCTTTGTTCTGCTTAATTGCCGTGGTGATAATGCCCGTTCCCAGAGGTTTTGTCAGAAAAAGTTTGTCGCCTGCTTTGGCGCCGGAGTTTGTGAGCATTTTGTCAGGGTTAACCAGACCGGTAATTGACAGGCCAAATTTTATCTCTTTATCTTTGATAGAATGCCCGCCGACAACTGTAACTTCGGCTTCTTTAAGTTTGCTCTGGGCGCCATCAATAATCTGAGTCAGAGTCTCCGGGGGGAATTTATCGAGCGGGAAACAGACGATATTCAGCGCCGTCAGCGGTTTGCCGCCCATGGCGTATATATCCGAGACCGAATTAGCCGCAGTTATCTGACCGAACTGATAGGGGTCATCGACAATCGGCGGGAAAAAATCGACAGACTGCACCAGGGCCGAATCCGGACCGATTCGATAGACCCCGGCATCATCGGCTTTGTTAAAGCCGACCAGCAGGTCCGGGTGCTCGGACTGCCTGATACTGGAAAGAGCCTCAGCCAAAAACTTTGGCGGCAATTTGGCAGCTCAACCGGCACAACTGACTTCGGCAGTCAGCTTTATTTCTGCTTCTTTTCGTTTATCTGTCATACCTGTTCTACTGTTAACATGTTAACAGAATAATAGTTTCAGTCGATTTGATAGTCAAACTGTTGTTAGGCAATTAAATTGCTGTCGATTGACATTGCTGTCATAAAAGCCTATATAGGCGGTCTATTTTGATTGAGAATTAGTGAAATGAAGCACAAAGTTACATTAATACCCGGTGACGGCATCGGCCCGGAGATTGTCGAAGCTACTCTCAGAGTAATCGAGGCGGCCGGGGTAGAGATTGAATGGGACCGGCATGAGGCAGGAATGCTGGCCTATGAGAAGTGCGGCAATCCGGTGCCGGACGAGCTTTTGGAATCTGTAAAGACCAATAAAGTCGCCCTGAAAGGGCCAACCACTACAGCTGTAGGCAAAGGCTTCCGCTCGGCCAATGTGACTCTTCGCCAAAAGCTCGATTTATACACTAATCTGAGGCCGGTCAAGTCAATCGGAGGAGTTCACAGCCGCTTTGAAAAAGTTAACCTGGTTATTGTCAGAGAAAACACCGAAGACCTTTATTCCGGAATAGAAAAATTGATTTCTCCCGGAGTGACCCAGGCGATTAAAGTTGTCACCGAAAAAGCTTCGCTTCGAATAGCCCGCTGGGCCTTTGAATATGCTCTTAAAAATAATCGCCAGAGAGTTACTCTGGTTCATAAAGCAAATATCATGAAAATTTCCGATGGCATGTTTCTTGATTCATTTGAAACTGTTGCCAAAGATTATCCGGATATCAAAGCCGATAACCGAATTGTCGATGCTCTTTGCATGAATCTGGTGATGGACCCCTGCCAGTACGACATTCTGCTTTTGGGCAATATGTTTGGTGATATTGTCAGTGACTTAGCTGCCGGCCTTGTCGGCGGGCTGGGGATGGTGCCGGGAGCTAATATCGGCGATAATTGCTCAGTATTCGAAGCTGTTCACGGCAGTGCGCTTGATATAGCCGGTAAAAATATAGCCAACCCGACGGCGCTGATATTTTCCGCGGTGTTGATGCTCAGGCATTTAGGCGAAAATGACGCCGCCGATGATATCTGGAAAGCGATTTTGGTTACAATTTCAATAGGTAATAATCTCACCAGAGACTTAGGCGGCAATGCCAGCACCGAAGAATACACCAATCAGCTTATAAAAGAGATTCAGGACTAATTTTCGGGCACTTTTGTTTAATCTTCCCCTTTTACTTAATTGGCAATTTGTGTAAGTTATAAATCACTATGTCGAACGAAGGATTAATTTGCTGGAATTGCAGCAAAAACACCGGTTTAGCAGGAAGAATCTCCAGAGCCGATTCCTGCGAATCCTGTCTGGCAGATTTAAGGTGCTGCCGGGGCTGCCGGCATTTTGATCCGAATCGCCGCTTTCAATGCAGAGAATCTATCGACATGAATATTCCTAACAAAGAAAAGTCCAATTTCTGTGATTTTTTTCAGGCGCGTATTGCCTTCAAAAAACAGGGTGGTGTTTCTTATCAGGCTGACAGTAAAGATGACCGCAAAAAAAACTTTGATGATTTATTTGAGGACTAATTATGTTTCTAAGAAAAGTATGTTCGGTTATTAGTAAAGCTGTACTTGTCGTTTTTATGTTAATCAATTTTGCAATGGCGGAGGAAATAGTGCTAAAAGTTGGAGATACGGTGCCTGGGTTCAAGTTGCCTTATGCAACTCAGGAAAAAGTTGATTTTGACGGAATAAGTTCTGAAGACTTAAAAGGCAGCAGATATGTGCTGGCTTTCTACCCGGCCGACTGGTCGGGCGGTTGTACTACCGAGATGTGCAATTTTAGAGATTCGATTGATGCTTTGACTAAACTGGATGTGGAAGTTTTTCCTGTCTCCGGTGACTACATCTTTAGCCATCAGGCCTGGGCTAAACATCATAATTTGCCATTTAAACTTCTCGGAGATCATACTCGTGAATTCGGGAAGAAGATGGGTGTTTATATGCCTGAAAACGGCATGCTGAGTCGCTCGGTCTTTGTAGTCGGCCAAGACGGTAAGTTTGAGTATATCGACTATGAATATTCGGTAAAAGATGGAAAAGATTTCGAAGAACTCAAAAAAGCTCTCGGAAAATCTGAATAAGTGTATGAAAATAGCAGCTATTTCTGGAACTTTCCAAAGTGTAAGCTGTTAAAATATATGAAAAGAATGAGACATCGTGGGACAGCAATAAGAATTTTTTTCATAGTACCTCCCCCAAGAAAGGCGCCGCTTGTCGGCGCCTTTCTTATTTTTAAACTGCTACCTGAGTCCTTTAACCCAGCGACTACATAATTGACTGCCGCGTTTGTAACCAATAACACCGGCTATCTTTTTTCTGACAAGCCCGGCTACAATCTGCCCTTTATCCGGATGTTCAAAGGCAATAGAATGCCCTGAAGGAAAGTCAAATTCAGCGGGCACCGAGCCGGCTTTGCCAAAACTTTCGCCCCATTTTGAAAAGTTCACAAATTTTGCGCCAGAGGTGTCCATTGTCAGAAACAGAATTAAGGTGTCAGCATCTGAGCCGTAGCTGATGGTGTAAACGCTGTCAAGGCCGTCTACTCCCATAAAGTCCCGGCTGTAATACTTGCGCGAGGGGACGACCTGACCTCCATATGGAAACAGAATGAAAAACTGCTGTGCCCTTTGAGAATTTGAAATTTGATCGGCTATCTCGCCGGCCAGTTTACGAAAAGATTTTCGGGCGTCTTTGCTTTTTCTTTTTAATGACAGAGAGACCGCGTATTCACCTTTAGTGAACTTGTATTTGTTTTTGTAGAAGAATGATTCTGTGCCGATGCCATCGAGAGTGATTCCGTCCGGCCTCTGGCGGGAGTAAAAGCCATAGGCATCGTCGGTCGAGGCAAACTGGGCAATTTCTGCTCTGATTGTATCTTTGTCTACTTTGTACATTACTCTGACAGTACCAATCATTAGTGAGCTGAGATATTCGGCAGCTCTATCACCAAGTTTTGCCGATGCTTCTTTACGGGTTATTCTGGTCGTCTCGGAGGCGACTGTAATATTTTTTTCAGGTATGTTGCGCGGCAGAACAATATCTGCCGAAAACGGAATCGCAGCTAATTTAGTTTCAAGTTGAGACCTGGTGTCTTTACTGCTTTTTTTGTCACCACTGCAGGAAAGAGATAGCCCAAGTGAGAGAAGCAGAAAACTTATTAGTACAAATTCCTTCAATCTCATATCCAATAAAGAATAATTATTACCGTAAATAACCATAGGATTACATCCAGCATTAAAGGTTTATCACCAATCAAGACTTTTGTAGGAGAGCCGCCTTTTTCTTCATAATGAATCAGATAAAGATATCGGAAAATTCCGTAAACTACAAACGGCACCGTAATATACAAGTACTCCGTACTTAGTTTTGATGAAACCTCGCTTGAAAAGGTATACAACAAATAAGCTACCACCACCGAAGCTGTTACCACAGATATCAGCTGATCCAAAAGATAAGGTGAATACTTGCTTAAAGATTGCCGGTGCGAAGTAGCTTCATCATCTAAGAGCACTAACTCGTGCCGGCGTTTACCAAAAGCCAAAAAGAGCGCCAAAAACAACGTGTTTATCAGCATCCATTTTGAAGCGGCAACCTCTATAGCCACCGCACCGGCATAAGCTCTGATAACAAAACTTAGAGCAATTGTCATTACATCCAGAATGACAATATGCTTTAACCAGATTGAGTACAGAACATTAAGAAGCAGGAAAATAACCGATACGATAAAAAGCTCAAAATTTATCAGCCAGGCAGAGTAGAGGCCGGCCGCAGCCAGCATAAACGAAAACAGAGCTGCGGTGGCTGTCGAAATTTCACCCGCTGCAATTGGCCTCGATTTTTTGAGCGGATGATTTTTATCATGCTGGCGGTCGATGAGGTCGTTAAGAGCGTAGACTGATGAGGATAAGAGGCAAAAAACAGCGGCCGCTGCAAATGCCAGTATCAGGCTGTGGCTGTCATTGGCGACTCCTGCAAAAAAAAGGGCAGCCAAAACAAGGCTGTTTTTTATCCATTGGGAAGGACGCGCCAGTTTAATCAAGGAATTGAGCACAGTCGATTATAAGTCAGATTTCCTCTTGTTTCAAGACTAAAACTGGCCGACAGCTGCTCTTGATAAGAGTTTACTGAAGCTAAGATTTCTGGTATATATGGCTGGCATGAAACCAGCACGAAAATCAAGACGAACAACCGAACATTACGGAATTCTGGTTAATCAATCGGCAGCGAATTATGACAGCAGGGTTGTGGATGACTTGATAGCTGAAATCAAAAGGAAAAGGGCCAATTTTTCAATAGCCGAGCCGTCGTCAGCCATGGGCCTGATGCAGCGAGCTCAAACAATGGCAGGTTTGAGGCGTATACGGGGCAGCCGCTCGGCCGAAGAGCACCGCCGGGGAAAGATTACCAAACTGGTAGTTTGCGGAGGAGACGGCACCTTTAATCTGGCGGCCAGGGCGGCGCTGAAAGCAAATTTGCCAATAGGCATCATCCCGCTGGGCAAAGAGAACAATATTGCCATTAGTTTGTTTGGTTCCGTAAGTCCGGATGAGGGCATCCAGAGAATTTTTTCAAAGAGTTACAAGAGCATAGATTATGCAACAGTTGCCAATCAGATATTTTTTGGTTCGCTGGGAATCGGCTTGATTCCGAATCTCGAAAGGCTGCTGCAGCAAAACGGCAGGCCGAGATTTAAAATGGGCTGGAGCAGCTTAGGAACAAAGGCAGCCTTAAACTGCAACGTGCGCAATACTATTATAAAAGTCGATGCCTTCAGGTTTGAGCTGAGTCCTCTGATATTTAATGTGAACCTGCTGCCTTATAGCGCCGGTATAAAGGTAAGTCCGGTTTCGGGCGCCGCCGATGGCCTGGCAGAAGTTATTTTCGATATCAACGTGAAACCAAAAGAGGCCGGAAAACTGCTTAAGCAGCTTTCTAAAGAAAAATTCTGGTATGGCAGCGATGTCAGAATGTATCGCGGCAAGATAATAACCATACAGCCGGCCGAAGGAATGCTGCTCTATCTGGATGGAGAACTGCTGACATTGCCCACCAATTTTGTTGAGATTGAGGTCGGCTCCAGGCAGTTAAAAGTTTGCGGTGAGTAAAATCTTTTTAGGATTCATTTTAGTTTTTCTATTAAGTGCCTATGCCCGGGCCGCAGATACAACATATGTGGATTCAAATTTAACTAACGATACGGTCATTTATAAGCCAATAGGTTTTGAGTCCTCTGCTCTGGCAGTTTCGGACTCGATTGATTATGAAAAGCGGCTTACACAGAACCCTACAAAGGCGCTATTAAAATCTATGCTGGTGCCCGGTCTGGGGCAGGTCGGCAACAGAAAGTATTTTAAAGCCGCGGTTGTGGTGGGATTGCAAGCCTGGCTGATTAGTTCTGCAATCGATCATGGCAAAGATGCTTCTGATTTTAAAGACAAATTTGAAATGTCCTCCGATACCAGCCAAAGACTTATCTTTTATGATAATTTTCTCGACAGCAAGGACCAGCGTAACAAGTTTACCTGGTTTGCAGTGATAGTTACTTTCGTGTCAATGTTTGATGCTTTTGCCGACGCCCATCTCTCCGGTTTTCCGAAAGACAAAAAACCCGGTGAAGATAAACTGTCGCTGAAAATAAGGCCGCTTGACAAAAACGGACTGTACGCCTCGGTGGCTGTTTCTTTTTAATCGCCTAAGATAAAATCTTTTACCTGAAGGCCATAGCGGGCCGGGTCAACCATCCTGACAATATTTCTTTCGGCGTGTTCGGGTAACGACAAATCCGCCCAGACTGGCTCTTCGAATAATTTTTCTTTGTCACCGAGAAGTTTGACACATGGTTTTGCAGGATTGTCTTTGTTGTTGGTCAGTATTAAGGCCAGTTCTTCGGTACTCAAGAGTACCAGCGAGCCGGCCGGATATATGCCGACTATGTTCGTAAAAATTTTCAGTAAAAACGGATCATATTTTACAGCCATTTGATAATGCATTTTCTTGAGAACTTCGTCAGGAGGAATCGGCTTTTTGACATATATGCGGCCGGAGGTCAAAGCGTCAAACGAATCAGCTATGGCAATAATTTTTGAAAAAAGGTTGGTGGGCCTCTTTTTGTATTGCAACTTTGGATATCCGGTAAAGTCCTGATTGATGTGATGCTCAAAGGCGCCTCTGGCTCCTCTGGCGGTATGTAAGTCCAGTTTCATATTTCGCAGAATAGTTTTTGCTCCTAAAAGAGGATGCTGCTGCATCTGCAGCCAGTCGTTCTCATCATAGGCATCCGGTTTTTTGATTAAGTCCGAAGGTAGTTTTACTTTGCCAACATCGTGGAACAAGGCCGCAAAACCGAGTTGCGACAGGCGCGCTCTGTCCATTTTGAGTCTTACGCCCAGAGTCAAAGAGTAGATGCAGACGTTGGTGGAATGGGCATAGGTGTAATCGTCGTAATCTTTAATGGCCGCCAGTTCTATAAGCGAAGATTCATCGCGGCTGATATGATCTATCAGATTATGCACAACTCTTCTTGTTTTGCTGGTGCTGACATCCTTCCCGGTAGCCGTATTGACCATTGCTTCTTGCGCTACCGACATCGCCCGGAAAAACGTCTGGCGGGCGGCCTGTCGGAATTGCTTGCGCATTTGTTCCGATACCAGCGACTGGTTTTGCTGTAACTCCGATAGTGAAAAAAGTTTAATGCACGACAAGTTTTGAGATTTTAGTTTTGCGATTATCGAATCAATATTTTCATCACTCGGTTTCATTGAGGCCATAAACACGAAAAAGTTTTCGGCGCCCTCTTTGGTAATATCTGAAGAAAATTCTACACCGCCCAGTCCGAACTTTTTCCATTCACTGACTACCGAGGCTGCTCCCGAAGTCCCCTGGTCATCAAAGCGAATCATCATCTCGTTAATAAAATAACGCCCGTTGACAAGCTTTATAGCAATGTCGCCGCTGCTTTTAATCGCCGGCTGGAGGTGCTTAAAAAACGTTTCGCTCTGGTTTTTAAACGTTTCATTTTTTCTGTCAACTATACGGGCAGTCTTATAGAGCACAAAAAAACTGCTAAGCAGCCTTTCTTCGGATTTACTGCCTAATATCCGTGATATCTGTTCTTCAGCTGTCTTCTGCATCAATGTCTCCATAGAGTATAGAGCGGCGCTTATTCATGGCCTTTGTCGCAAGATTTCTTATATTTGCCCTCCAGCTGCCGGACAGCTTGATTAGCGCTTTTTCTGCCCTTTCACTTCGATTAATAGCCAGAGCTTCCATTGATGCTCTTCTCAGGTGAGTGGCTCTGGCGCTTCTGAAAAACACGTACTTCAGGATTTTCCGGGTAAGGAACGAAACTGATTTGTCTCCGCCGATGATTGAGTAGGCTTCTAAAAGCAACTCCTGATCGGTTGGGTCAAAGTCTGAAAAGCCGCTGTCTTTTACAATCCCTTCTATGACATCGAAAGCTCCCTGTCCCTTGAGGCCGATTATTGAATTTATGGAACTCCTGCGAACCTCGGGGTCTTCGTCCATAACAGTCTGGGCAAGAATTTTTAGCGCTCTGGGATTTTTGCTCTCTTTAATATGTTCAACAATAGCAATGCGTACTCTTTGTTCTTCGTGGTCGGCTATTTTTTCCAAATAGCTCAGGGCCTTGTCATCGCCGATTCTGGCCAGGACTATGGCAGCGTTTCGAACTACAAACCAGCGCTTGTCAAAGATTCCCCTGGAAATTATATCGACTTTGTTCTGGCCTGCCTGGCTGAGATAATTATTGAAAGCATCACGATGTGAGCGATGTTCTATTTCACCCATTATTTCGGTTACGCCCGCCAGAGACTCCCAGCCCAAATTGTTCAAATACGATCTAATTTTTAATTCATCAATTTCCGGATGCTCATTTAAGCCTTCCAGCAAAATCTGAAGACGATCTCTGGAGCCGGCCGTAATCGTTGTTTCTTTCAGCCTTTCTGCCCATTTGGGCTTTTCAGAGGCTATCCTCTCTTCAAGCTGACCCATATAACTCAGCACGCTGGCAGCCTGGTCCAAAGCTCCGGCCCTTACCAGTTCGCTGATAACTTTTTCAGAAATAGTTACAGATTCTGAAAAGCCGGAAATGTCTATTTCCTGATGGAGGATCTCTTTTAGAATTTCGGCTGTAGATTCAAACATGTCAAAATTATTGTCTTCATCCAAAAGGACGCCGAACTCGTTTTCTTCTTCTTCCGAGAGCTTAAATTCATCATTAAGAATCAAAGTTGTATTCGGTACCGAAGGCGCCGGAGCGATATCAGCAAAACCCATGGCTTCGGCAGCGGCGGCAGTATTAAGAGCCTGCTCTCTTTCTACTACTTCAGCAGATCGTTCATCATCAAGATCCCGGTAGACATGGGAGTAAAAGATTGAGCCGCCCTCAGGTATTCCTTTCGAAGGCGTATCATCCAGGTTTGTTTCAACAGGCTGTGAAGAGTCCACTGAGTCAGGCGGCAGAGAGGCATGGTCAAAAATGGCGCCGTAATCCGCTTCATCATCGGCACCAAATAAAGTATGGTCAGCCTGCATCCCCGACGAACCGCCGCTCATAAATTGTTCTTCTATTTTTCCGTCATATCCCGAAAGGGCAATATCTTCAACGGTCGAAAACTTGAAGTCAGATATCTCCGCTTCCCATATCAGCCCCGCCAGATCACAGCTGTTTTTTGGGGCGTTTAAGAAATCTTTAAATGTATCCAGCAGCTTGTAGATTTCGTCTACAGACAAAGTCTGCTGCATTGTAAAACGGGTAATGCCGGTATTAAAAAAGAGCCCGGCCAGACTTTCTTCTTTGGAGCGGTCGCGAAATACTACTTCATTTTTGTAGACCAAAAATTCTTTTTCGACCACAATATTTATCGGGCCGTATTCATTGGCGACAGATTCCAGCTTTTCTGAAAAAGACTGCTTAAGAGATTGGGGCAGAGGATTATCCTCGGGGTACATCGTTACAACTTTGATGACCTTAAGAAAATCCTTGAGAATATAACGAATATCCTCAAGCTCTTTATTATTGATTTCTTCCTGTTGGCTCATATTTCCCGCAAATAGTATAGTTTTCACTATAATTCGGCATTATGAGCTTCTCTTTGAGCCTGATTATAAAATTAGCCAGACTTTAAGGTCAGGCCTTGTCGGACAAGCAGTTAGCCTGGGGAATCAGTGCTAGAGCAGTTCTATTTTGCTGCGGTTTGAACGGACATGCTTGGTAGCGTTGCGAGTATCAAAAACAGCTTTAGAGTTCTTGACAATCCACTTATAATCGTAACTTGAATGGTCTGTAAGAATTACGACCATATCGGCGCTTTTTATAGCTGCTTCCGACAGTTTCTTGGAACTCACTCTGCCGCCATTCCATTCAATTTCATCTACAAACGGGTCGTTAAAAGAGACACTGGCTCCCTTGTTCTCCAGCAGTTTCATTACATCCAGAGCCGGGGACTCACGGACATCTTTGATATCTCTTTTGTAAGCTATTCCTAAAAGCAGGATTTTGGATTTTGCAAATGATTTGGAAAATTTTTCGTTGAGATGCGCTCCGATTCTATCGACCACATATTCCGGCATATGGCTGTTGATATCGCCGGCTAACTCAATAAATCTGGCCAGGTAGTTAAGAGATTTTAGTTTCCATGACAGATAGTGCGGGTCTATAGGAATGCAATGTCCGCCCAGACCCGGTCCCGGATAAAAGGGCATGAATCCAAAAGGCTTGGTGGCGGCGGCATCAATGATTTCCCAGATGTTCAGATCCAGCTTGTCGCACATCAGGGCCACCTCGTTTACCAGACCAATGTTAACTGATCTGAAAGTATTTTCCAAAAGCTTGACCATTTCGGCTGCGCGGGTAGAGGACACAGTTCTGATATCGGGAATCGTCTGCTCATAAAACACTCTGGCCACTCTGGCGCAGGCGGCAGTTGTGCCGCCAACTATACGCGGAGTGTTTTTTGTGGTGTAGGTCTTATTGCCGGGGTCTACCCGTTCCGGTGAGAAAGCCAAAAAGAAATTCTTGCCTACTTTTCGTCTGTTTTCAGAGAGAATCGGCAGTATGACATCCTGGGTTGTGCCGGGGTAGGTGGTAGACTCAAGGACTACCAGGGCGCCCTCTTTGAGATTCTCCTTAACCCATTTAACCGCCGCCAGAATATAACTGACATCGGGGTCTTTTGTTTTAGAAAGCGGCGTGGGCACGCATATCATGATAACGTCCATTTTTGATAGCAGACTCGGATCTGTGGTGGCAATAAAATTCCCGGAAGAAATAATTTTACTAACTTCGCTATCACGAATATCGTCGATATCGGATTTACCGGAGTTTAACAGCTTAACTTTTGCAACAGAAATATCAAAGCCTGTCACCTTGAAATTGGATTTAGCCAGCTCAACCGATAACGGCAGACCGACATATCCCAGCCCGATAACACCGACATTGACTTTGCGGGATTTGATTCTGGCGATGAGTTTCTCGGCGGCATTCTTTTTCTTCTTAGTCTTAGCAGCAGCCGGCCTCTTTGCTTTCGTTTTTGTCTTAGCGGTAGCTATTGTTGCCTCCTCCAGTAATCAAGAATATCTTTTAGTGTCTCAGGAAGTTCGTAATTCGGACGGTATCCAAGTTGTTTTTTTGCCTTCAGGTAACTGCCCCTTAAAACTGGTATGTCATTTTTTCGCAAACGAGCTTTATCTGTCTTAACAGTAATCGTCCGGCTGGATAATTTCAATAACAAATCGAGGATTTTTTTTATTGAGACGGCTTTGCCCGAGCAGAAATGGTAGGCCTGCCCGGGTATTCCTTTCTCAGCCAGAAGCCGGTATCCTCTGACTATATCCCGAACATCGCTAAAATCACGTCTGGCCGAGAGGTCTCCTACATAGAGGATCGGCTTTGCTGTTTTCGCTTCAATCCGGGCAATCTGATGAGCAAAGGAAGAAACTACGAAGCTGTCAGACTGCCTGGGGCCGGTATGATTGAATGAGCGGGCGATAGCCACCGGAAGTCCGTATCTGCTGACATAGTAGCTGCAGGTGTATTCGGCAGCTGCTTTGGAAACGGCATAAGGCGAATTTGGGTTGAAAGGCTGCGATTCGCTGAGTGTTTTGCCTGCCGGCTTAAACAGTCCGTAGGCATCCGCGGAGCTTACAAAAACAAATTTCTTAAGATTTTTTAACTCAAGAGCAGAATTGAGCAGATTCAAAGTGCCGTCAAAGTTTATGCTGTAAGTTAGTCTCTCTTTTTCAAAAGATTTTCCAACTGATGAAAAGGCCGCCAGATGAAAAATATAATCAGGCTTGATCTGTTTTAGGACTTTATTGCATTCTTTTGACTTTCGCACGTCAAGCTTCACAGTAGTTATATCTTTTTTGAGATGCTTGATATTTCTCAAAGACTCCTGACCAAACAGTGAACCGCTTACCTGATAGCCGTTACTAACGAGTTCTTCTGCTAAAAAAGAACCGGCGAATCCTGCAATGCCGGTTATAAAGGCCTTTTTCTTTTTCATCTTTTGATATTATTCTTTG
>JADFPZ010000252.1 GCA_022562075.1 Candidatus Zixiibacteriota bacterium
GTCTTGGGGTCAAAAGAACGGTACTCGCGGCTGATAGTGTAGCGCGTGATTTCGCCAACAGTACCGGCCAGTTCAACCCCGGTCGGTCCGCCGCCTACAATGACGAATGTCAAGAGTTGTCTTCGGGTAGCATCATCTTCAGCCAATTCTGCTTTTTCAAAGGCTGATAGAATACGCCGCCTTATCTCCAGAGCCTCTTCAATAGTCTTAAGTCCGGGAGCATATCTGTTCCAGTCGTCATGGCCAAAATAGTGGTGTTTTGAACCGGCAGCGACTATCAGGCTGTCATAGTCAGCAACCCGGTCATCGTCCATGTATACTTTCTGTGATTCAATATCAATATCTCTGACCTCAGCCATAATAGTACGAGTGTTCTTGTTTTTGCGAAGGATCGCTCTTATTGGCGAGGCAATGTCAGCGGGCGACAGCCCGCCCGTGGCAACTTGATACAGCAGAGGCTGAAACAAATGAAGATTGCGTTTATCTATGAGAGTTATTTTGACCGGAGCATTTCTCAAGGCTTTAGCAGCGTTAAGACCGCCAAAGCCGCCGCCTATAATTACTACCCGATGAAATTCTGTTTGGTCCGTCATTATATATTTTGAAACGTACCGATTATCAGCTGAGTTCTCTTTATTGATTAAAGAATTGCTCGATCCTGTTTGTAAACGCTGTGCCGGTTTCGCTGGTTGAAAAGCCAAGAAGTCCGACTAAATCTGAGAGAGTCTCATAGAAGCCCATTCTAACCATAATCTCGTTAAGCTCAGCGTCGGTCAATTCGTCCTGAGCATCAAGAAGATTAATGATATTCAGTTTTCCTGCATCATAACGTTTAATAACTGTTTCAAGGTTTAGCCGGGCCAGATCGAGCCGGCGGTAGACCGAGGGCAGCATATCAAGGCTGGCTGTCATTTTTTGAAATCTGGAAAATATCCGGCCGGTGACTTTTAGTCGCTGGTTATCAGTCTCAAATTCAAGTCTGCTAAAATTTGCACTCAGCTTCCGTCCTTCTTTGATTCTGTCTGTCCCCAAAAAAAGAGGGAATTTCAAAACAGTACCGAGAGTCCAGCTGCCTTTTTCTTCTTTGAAGGATGGCGGCGTGTCTCTTAGTTCATCAGCATATCTGTAACTTGCCCGAAACTCAAGCGACGGTAAATAACGTGACTTATTTTGTGAGCGGAGTCCGTTCATTATAGAAAGCTTCTGCTCCAATTGCCTGATTTGGCTGTTATGGTCCAGTGCATATTCTACCATCAGCTGCGCAATTCTCGAAGCCTGCCCGGGCTGTGACAGCTTGGCGTAGACGCGGTCATAAAACAACGAAGTTGCTTCTTCGGAAAACGCTTCGGAATAGATAATATATTCAGTTTCATTGGGGTAGTTGAGGACGGTATTCAAAAGTATCCGGGCGATTTCAAGATTAGCCTTAGATTCAATAATCTTTTGACTTATTTTGTAACGTTCCTGCTGCCAGCGCCAGAGCTCGTACTCGTCGCCATCTTCTATGATCTGGCGGGTACCGCTGACTTCAATATTACGGTCAACTAACTGTCTGATACGTGAAAATATATCGACTAACTTTTCTGCTCTGACATAATTGAAAAAAGCCCGCTCTACTGCCCGCTCCAGTTCTATCCTGGCACTTTCCAGATTGACCTGCTCCAGTTCTTTTTCTTTTGAGGCCACTTTGATTGAACGAATTGTTTCAAGCGAAAAAAGTTTCTGATGCAAATCAAGGCTGGTTGCGAAATATTCCTGCTCAAATTCATTGCGGGAGTTACTAACCGTGTTGTCGTCCCGGTAGCCGAGCCTGGCGCTGAGGCTAAGATGAGGCAGGTATTCGGCGTAGGCCTGAGCTGCCGCGTGTCCCGCTGCTTCAAGTGCGTCAGACATTGCTAAAAAGCCGGGATTGAGAGAAACTGCCCGAAGTATAGCCTCATCCAGTGTCAACAGTGGTGCATCTTCGGAAGCTCCGGCAAGTATGACATCGGCTTCATTATAGATTCTGCGGGACAAAGGGACCCGGCATATTTTTGCCGTCTTTTCATTGACTGCCACCGAGTTGCCGCCAACGAATTCGAAGGTGAGTTCGGCTGGCTTGGAGCCGGTGATTATCTTAAAAGTTTTGTAAGCGTTAAAGCGAGCTTCTGAAAAAACGTTGTAGGCAGAGTTTGTAGCCAGCGCTCCGCGCTCTACCAGCGCTCGTCCCTCGCTGACAATAGCCGGAATGCGGTCGTTTTTCAGAGATAGAAAGAATTGATTGACCATGGTAACATCCAGCCCCCAAAGTGGGGGCAGATATATGGCGTCAACAGATCTGTCTAATTTCTTATACGCTTTGAAATATGCAAAAGTGCCTTTATTGTCGTAGCCCTCGGCCGTGACAACTTCGAAACCATACTTCTGCCCAACCGCTTCAACACGCGCCAGTACTGCTGCCGATTCATCTCCTGATGGAAAATGCAGGAAACCAAGTTTCTTAATCGGTCTGAATAGATTAAGAACCGCCAGGTCATTTTCTATTTTGTCAGGGATCAGATGAATCGTCAGATTTTCTACTACAGGTTTACCTGAAGCATCCAGCAGACCTTCAGCGTCCGGAGCAAACTGATGCATGGCTACAATCGGTTTTTTGCAGCCGGCTTCAATCAAATCATTGACCACCCAGGGACCCACGGCAATAATAATATCGATAGTAGCCAGCTCGCTAAGTTCTTTGGCCATCCGCCTGGAATTATCCCGGTTCCATTCAGCGCTGCGGTAGCCTTCGGGAGCAAAGACAACTTTCAAATCTCCGGGCAGAACTGCCTCAAGCTGCTGCAGGTATTCATCTCTGAGCCGGCTGTGGATTATATATTGCCCGCCCTCAAAGTAGCCCAGCCGGATTGGTCTGGCCGGTTCAGTAGCATTTGAACTGGCTGCCAGACCTGCCATAATAAGCAGAGCAGCTATTTGAGGTGCTAATCGCCTAAATTGCACAAAGTTACAAGATCTGTTCAGTCTGTTTTTCATAAGGCTCCCAAAATAGTCAAATATGCCGGCCAGCCAAAGTCTTTTTTGATGACCTGGGTTTTGCT
>JADFPZ010000253.1 GCA_022562075.1 Candidatus Zixiibacteriota bacterium
AGGCTGTTCAAAATATGAACAGCTGGCTTTTGAGCCTCATTAAGCTGATTATTATGGCACTCTCCCCATTAATTGAAGCTAAAATGGCAGTATCTGCTAATTCAGCCAATTGACGCTGGGTCTGGTTGGAGGTAGATTGGGTCCAAATCACTCGTCACCCTGAGCCTGCGCCAGTCCCGACCGGGGTCGAAGGGTCGAAGTAAATCGTCAGGACTGCAAGAGTCCTGACCTACAAAAACTGGATTCCCGCCTTCGCGGGAATGACAGAAAAGAGCTTCATCGTCATACTGAGCGGAGTCGAAGTATGACTCTACAACTTAGCTATTTTCTTCAGCTTCCTGCGGAACTCGCGGGCCTCGCGTTTGGATAAGCCCTGTTTCTCAAGCTCTTCAATTTCTGGCATGAAGTCGGCCAGCTGTTTTTTGAGCACATTCACCTCGGTGCCCGAAAAGCTGAAAGCATTAACGCGGTAATCCATAAAGGCCTCGAATGCCACAGGACAAACCGCCTTGACCATATCGGCCATCACCTTGGCATAAACCCGAATCTCTTTTTGGGCGTGGTCGTCCATGCGCAGAGCCAGAAAATGAAAGAGATTGTGCAAATCGATTTTCCAGTACCACTCGGTATATAGCGAAATCGGCAGATTAATGCGCGCCAGCTCGCGCGCCAGACCGGTTTCGAGAATCTCCTGATACTGGTCATAAGATTTGCGGTTGGTCTCTTTTAGCTGTCCGATAAATTTTTGTTTTAATTCTTCGGGGACTACATCTTTTGACCTGCCCTGCTTGTTGACAGTCGACTGAAAGCGGATGTCTTCCGGTTTGGGCAGATAAAATTCTTCTTTCATGACCGAATAGCGGCCGGAGTATTCGTTGACATTGGCCGAGCGGTGGCGAATCCACTGCCGCGCCACGAATATAGGCAGCTTGACGTGAAACTTAAACTCAACCATTTCAAGAGGGGTGGTGTGGCGGTGGCGCATGAGGTAGCGGATAAGCCCGCGGTCTTCGGAGATTTTTTTGGTGCCGGCGCCATAGCTGACTCTGGCCGCCTGGACAATAGCGTCATCGGAGCCCATATAATCGACTAAGCGCACAAAGCCATGGTCTAAGACCTTAAATTCTTTGTCTAATAAAGCCTCAGCTTTTTTGTTTATTTCGTGTGGCATGTATTCTACCTTTTTTTCAAACTATTCTGGTTTAGGAATACCACGAAATTCTCCAGTAGAATCACGCAATTGACGATTCAAATAAGTCTTATACTGGTTTAGATTAACATCGTTAAGAAGAATAGACATAGAGTCGAACATAGGGTACGCAGTATTATATTCTTTCTGTACTTCAATTCCAGGGACCGAATTAGTAACAGTAGTGTATTCGTTCTCATCAACATCATAATAAGTGATTACAAATCCAAGTGGGAAAAAAACAGGAGTCTTACCATATTCATAGCATCCGTATTGGAATTCCAATTCTTCTGCAGGTCGAATAAAATCTTGTCCATATCCAGTGTCAGGTAATACTGGTTTCATGTAAAATCTGTCGATTATAGGTTTTGTTTGTTTAGTTAAGGGAATATTCCTTGCCTGATTAAATTTCAATATCGGGAATGTACCCATTTGATAAAAATTCTTAAACGAATTTGGATTAGGAATATTATTCTCATAGACAATTATAACAATGTCTTTTGCTGCTCCGGTGCCAATGTTTTGCATCGTAACTACAATACCGCTTGCCTCTTTGTTCCCTATAGATACTCGCTTTGTCTTAAGTCTTATTTCGGGTTTTATTTGTTGCCTGCGTATTTCGAGTCGAATTCTATCACTTGTTTCAGCCGATTTCTCCAGAATGTCGTTCGCTCTGCATGTAACAGACAAAATAAGGATCATTACAAAAACTTGGACTATTGATGCAAATGCTAGAATCCAGGTGTGCCAATTATTTTTCTTGGTAAATCTACGTAAGAACTTACCAAGCATGACATTTTGCCGTATTGGTGAGTACCGCTGCCAACGCTTCAATTTACAGCCCATATGCTAATTGGCAATTTCATAATTGCTTAATAGTGAACATTATGAAATTAGAACACAAGCACATATTGCTACCCCCCTCTTGCCAATCCTCCCAGAATCCGTTAGTTTATCAGACTGATAAGGAGATTTTTAAAATGGCAGAGAATAACAAAACTTATGAAAAATTAACCAAAAAGTGCCGTGAAATTGCCCTGCTTGCCTCATGCGAGGCCGTTTTGGGCTGGGATGAGCGCACCTATATGCCCCGCGGCGGAGCTCAGCTTCGGGCTGACCAGTTAGGGCTTTTGGCGGGGATGGTTCACGAAAAGTTCACTTCGACCGAATTAGGTGACTGGTTAAGTGAACTCGAAGGCTCTGATTTAGTCAAAGAAAACGGTACACCCGAAGCGGCCAACGTTCGTGAAACGCGCCACCGCTATGACAAAGAAGCCAGACTCCCCAAGGATTTAGTCGAGGAATTCACCAAGGTTACCACCTTAGCACAGGGGGAATGGGTCACAGCCCGCCAGAATAGCGATTTTAAGGCGTTTCTCCCCTGGCTGGAGAAAGTTGTCGATTTGAGCCGCCAGAAAGCCGAGGCCTATGGTTACGAAGGCGAGCCGTACAATGCGCTCTTAGATGACTACGAACCGGGGGCAACTGTTGATATGGTTTCCGAGACTTTTAAGCTCCTCCGCAATGATTTAGTTGTCCTTTTGAAGAAAATAAAAGAGGCGCCCAAACAGCCGGACAGATCGATTGTGGAGCGTCCCTACAATGTCGACCTGCAAAAGGTTTTCGGCGAATCGGTGGCGGCGGCTATCGGTTTTAGTTTTGATTCGGGTCGGCTTGATGTCACCGCTCACCCGTTCTGCTCGGGCATAGGTCCCGGAGATACTCGTATCACCACTCGTTACAATCCCAATCGGATTAATGATGCTTTGTTTGGAATCATGCACGAGGCCGGTCATGCGCTGTACGAGATGGGCATCGACAAGAAAAATAATTTTGGCATGCCTACCGGAGAGTCTGCTT
>JADFPZ010000046.1 GCA_022562075.1 Candidatus Zixiibacteriota bacterium
AAAATATTGTTAAAGCCGCGAACCACCACGTTAGCCTGATTTAAGCCTGTCGAAACAACATCTACAGACGGCAGACCTCTGACATGGTCGGCAGGTGAAAGGGCAGTATGAGAAGCAATTTCTTCTTCACTAACTACATGAACCGCCGCGGGGGCATCGACTATTTTTTCTTCAGCACGTGAAGCTGTCACAGATATATCTTGTAGAGTAATTATCTTCAGCTTAAGTATAAAATTTTGAGTCAGCTCGCTGTCTCCGACGGTCACAGTAAAAGTCTGTGACGAGTATGATACATGGGTAACAGTCAGCAGATAAACTCCTGCCGAGAGGCCTGAGAACGAATAATTTCCATTATCATCAGCCCTGGTTGATATCGCCTCTGCCGCTCCTTCTACTGCCAGAGCCGTAACAGTTGCCCGGCCGAGTCCGGCACCATCTACCTGACTGCTAATTTGTCCTGATACCGTGGCGGCGTTTGTTGCTGTTGTAATTGACAAAAAGCAAAAGACCGCGACTGCTGCTACAAAGATTGGCAGCACATTTTTGGATAAATTCATAATCCCTCCAACTTCACCTTAGATTTAGAACCGCTACTTCATCACCTCTATAAGGTACAGCTTGAGATAGCGTGTTTGGTACCTTAGGGCTTGACATGTAGGCAACGATTCATTTCTTGGAATCCAGGTAAATTTGGGGCAATTCCAGCCAGAAATCAAGGGAATTTCAGACACTTAATTGGCAATTTTTGGAGAATCGGAATGAAAAATTGCTCCTAATGAGCTGATGACTTAGTTTAGTGCCCGAAAAAACAACTATTTTGAGCCCAAATGACCGTTCGCATAGTTAATTTGTCCGTTTACAACATTGGTTTCAATTTTTGTTAAATAAGTAGCTATACTCGTCTAAAGCAAGCGGCCGCAAAAGGCAGTTTGGACGAAAACTTTGAAGACTTTTAATAAATGGCTGCTTGCTTGACTGGCGCTGGTTTGGAAAGCTGCAAATACCCCTCGGGCTTTCCTGACTAATAGCTGACGATTTACTCACCGCAAAAGATAGTGAAAATTTTGCTGCTCGCCAGCAATTGTTAATACCGCCCAAAAGTGAAAGGACGATCATGAAGAAAACGTTAATTTTATCAATCATCTTAAGCGCTGCTGTATTGGGCGTCATGTATGTCAATCGGACGGATTTTCCTTCAAAAAAGGCAGCCTGGGACATCGATGCCAATGAAGAAGCTTACTACAACATTAAGAAACAAGGCAAGCGCCCGTTCTTGAAGCGAATACCAAATCAATCTTTTTTCCAGCAGCGCGCATATCCTTATGATGAAATACCCAGAGAAAGGTATTTTGCGGCGATGACAGATGTTCAGGCCCGCAGAAAATTGTTTCACTCATCTGCAGCAACGGGCCGGCAGTTAAGCTGGGCTGCTGCCGGGCCTACCAATATCCCCGGTCGTCTGGCAGCGCTGGCCGTACATCCTTCGGACACAAATACAATTTATATAGGTAATGCCGGCGGTGGTATCTTCAAAACTACAGATCATGGCGCCAGCTGGACTTCAATATTCGATGATGTCGGAACATTCCCTGTCGGAGCAATAGCTATAGACCCTGCTGATCCCAACACAATTTATGTCGGCACCGGTGAACCGAATGTCCGTATCGACTCTTACGAAGGAACCGGAATGTACAAAAGTACTGATGCCGGAGCGACCTGGACTCACATCGGTTTACCTAATAGTGCCAGAATCGGAAGAATCGTGGTCGACCCGCTTCGACCCGATACAGTTTTTGTAGCGGTATTGGGCAAAGAGTTTGGAGGTGTTGCAAGTTCTGACCGTGGGGTGTATCGCTCAGAAGATGGCGGACTCAACTGGACACAGGTGCTGTTCATTGACACCCAGACCGGCTGCATCGACCTGGCTTATCATCCTGACAGCGGTGTTGTAATTGCTGCCATGTATGGAAATGTTACCTGGCGCGGCGTTCTTTGGAAAGGGGTTCATAATAATGCTATCTGGCGTTCTACTGATAATGGCACCACCTGGTCAATCGTCTCTGGCGTCGGTGGACTTCCCACACCCGGAAACTATGGCAGGACCGGCCTGACATTAGATCCGCAATCGACTACAGTCTATGCCTTTATCAGTGGCCAGAGTTCGGAAAACATTATGGGAATTTATCGCTCTGATAATCTGGGCGCCAATTGGTTCTTAGTAAGTTCACCTCCTCAATCCACCATCAGCGGACGCGGCTGGTATTTCGGAAATATCAGAGTTGCCCCGGGCAATCCTCAAACTGTCTATTTTTTGGGCATAACTCTTTGGAAAAGTACAAACGGCGGCTCTTCATGGTTTGGTGTTTCGGGAATTACTCATGCCGATCATCATGATATGTACATCATGGAGGGCAACCCCAATAGAGTTTATCTGGGCACGGATGGCGGCTTATATATAACTACAAATGGCGCCTCGTCCTGGACAGCCTATCAGAATATGGGCAATACACAGTTCTACGAATTGACTATGAACTATCAACTTCCAGACCATGTCCTGGGAGGAACGCAAGACAACGGTACCTTGAGGACTCTGACCGGAAGCACCGGCGATTGGACTAGAATTTTCGGCGGTGATGGTTTTGTGAGTATCGTGGATTACACTGATCCAAACATTATTTATGTCGAATGGCAATGGGGAAACCTGCAAAAATCAACTGACGGAGGCTTTAACTTTTCTCTGGTCACAAACGGTATTCCCCCTCGAAACATAGAAACTCGAGCCTGGAACACGCCTGTAGTTTTGGACCCCATTAACCCGACGGTTCTCTACTATGGCAATACCAGAGTTTACCGTTCTACAGACAGGGCCGATAACTGGAGCCCCATAAGCCCGACTCTGACTACCTGGTATTTGACGTCTGTCGCTGCAGCCAGGAGTGACTCTCAGGTAATTTATGCCGGCGCCAGAACCGGTGAGATTTCTGTAACTACAAATGGCGGAGCCAGCTGGACAAGTATCACTAGCGGACTTCCGGGCAGATGGATTACTGAAATTACTATTGACCCGATCGACGCCGCTATAGCCTATGTTTCCCTTTCGGGCTACATCGACAACGGCGAAACTTTGCCAAGGGTATTTCGAACGACAGACTTCGGTTCCAACTGGACAAGCATAATGGGAGACCTCCCTGACGCACCAATTAACGATATTATTCTCGATCCCCATGACCGTAACATTTGGTACGTCGCTAATGACGTAGGCGTTTACACATCTGATGACGGTGGTACCAGCTGGCAGGATTTGGCAATGGGTCTGCCTATTGTCCTGGTTCACGATATAGATATTCATCCTCGCAGTCGCAAGATGGTGGCTGCCACTCACGGCCGGTCAATGTTCGAGACAACTCTGCCTTGTCCCGGTATAACTGATACCGACCTGGATGGCATCCCTGATTCTTGCGACAACTGCCCCGACATACCGAACCCTGGTCAGGAAGATGCAGACGGCGACCTTATTGCCGATGAATGCGACGAATGCACAGACCCCGATGGCGACGGGTTTGGTTCGCCCGGGTTTGCGGCGAACACTTGTCCCGAGGACAACTGCCCTGATGTATATAACCCCGATCAGCTTGATCTCGACAGTAACGGCGTTGGTGACGCTTGTGAACTTGTAACCAATCCACCAGCTACAGATACTATAGCTACTACTTGTACCCAGCTTATTGTCAACAGCGACGGAAGATGGGGCTTGAACGGAACTTCCGGCGTGACACTTGACTACCTGGGTGGCGGAGATTGTTCCGGAATATATACATTTGACGGATCAATTGTTGTGGCTCGTACTGTTAACGGCTCTGCTGTTGTCGACCATGCTTTTTTTGGAGCGAGCAGTTTTAAACGTCCATTTGATGGCGACCCCTCTGAACCGACAACAAACTTTGGCGATTTTGAGCTTTTCAAGACCGGAACTTTTACTACTAATGAAGGCGCTATCGGCCTTGAAATTGAATGGTACGCTCCCCAGCAGACTGATAGTTGCAATTTCGTAATACAATACTTCAAAGCTTATTCGCTGGATGGCCTGGAGCACGATAGCGTTACTCTTGGCATGGCTGTGGACTGGGACATTCCCTCCAGCGCCGGAGCTAATAACACCGCCGGAGTAGACGCGGCCAACGGACTGGTTTACCAAGTCGGTGTTGGTACCGGCTGCGTAAATAATACGACTCGTTTCGGCGGACAGGCTCTTATCGGGTTTAGTATCAACGATGCCTGCACAGATACAACGGTTAAAGCTTATGGTGGCTACACAGCTCAGAATGCAATTGATATTTTCCCGACCGGAAATTTTGTACCGGCTGTTTTGCTGAGTAAGATGTCCATAGCAGGTTTTACTTTCGATGGCTCAAATTCTGACCAGCACGCTGTTCTTACGTTTGTGCATAACCAGACTATCGGCACCGGAGATACCCTGCGTATGTATTCGGTAATTTCAACTGTCAGAAACGGTTCATTGGCCGAACTGATTGACAATATAGCAAAAGCCAGACAATGGCTGGTCGACCACGTTGCGACTGTCTGTCCGCCCCCCTGCTGTGTGGGTAATCGCGGAGATGCCAACGGGGATGGCATTGACGCCAATATTCTTGATTTGGTACACTTGGTCGATTTCATCTTTCGAGGCGGGCCGCTGTCGGACTGTCCCGAAGAAAGTGACATGAATGGAGACGGCACCCCTTCCAATATTCTCGACTTAACTTTCCTGGTAGACTTTATTTTCCGCGGCGGTACTGCGCCGGGGCCATGTCCGTAATCTATGCCAAAAATGTGATGTGCGGCAGATGAATATTCATCTGCCGCAAAAAACAGTGCGTTCTCTTTATTATATGTAGGAAGCAAAAATGAAAATTATAGCTATGTTTAGTACTGGTCATTCTATGTTTTTCCCTCACCATCCGCCAACAATTAAAATAGTAAAGGAGAATTACTTATGAAAACATCTTTAATCGGTAGTATTGGTAAACATTTCGTTTTGGCGGTTATTCTTGCGGCTTCAATTAGCACAATAACTAACGCACAAGGTTCGTTATTTTCTGCGGCCGTCCACTATGGAGCAGGAAATGGACCGGCTTTTGTTTTCCTGGCAGACTATGATAATGACGGCTACATTGACATAGCAACGGCCAATATTATTTCTGACGACGTATCCATCCTGATGAACAATGGCAATGGAACATTTGCGTCAGCGGTTGACTATATGGTTGTGGATGGACCCACAGCAATTTTCTCGGCCGATTTTGATAATGACTCCAGCTTAGACTTAGCCTGTACAAACATTAATTCCAACCAGATATCTGTTCTATTGAATAACGGTGACGGTACCTTCTCGTCGGCTGTCAACTATTTTGTCGGTTTTGGACCCGCTGCAGTTTCCTCCGCTGACTATGACAATGACGGTTACAAAGATCTTGCCGTTACAAACATTACCCAAAATAATGTTTCCATTCTGTTCAACAACGGCGATGGCACATTTGCAGCTGCAATAAATTATGGCGTGGGCGATGAACCTAACTCTATTTTCTCAGCAGACTTAAATGGAGACACCGCCATTGACCTGGCAGTTACAAACTTCAATTCTGACAATATTTCTGTTCTGTTAAATAACGGTGACGGGACATTTGCCACGGCTGTGAACTATGGAGTCGGCGATGGCCCTAATGCTGTCTTCTCGGCTGACTATGACAAGGATAATGACCTTGATCTGGTGATATCAAACTACAATTCTGACAGTATTTCCGTTCTTTTTAACGACAGCAACGGCACGTTCGCTGCAGCGATCAACTATCCGGTGGGAAATGGTCCGGATGGTGTTTATTCAGCCGACTATGACAATGACGGAGACACAGATATTGCGATAGTAAACGACTTTACAAACAATGTTTCGATCCTGTATAATGACAGTACTGGAGCGTTTGGGACGGCTGATAACTACGCGACCGGGGCTCGGCCATTCGATGTTTCCTCTGCCGATTTAGATAACGATGGAGATATTGATTTGGCTACAGCTAATTTCGCCACCGACAATGTTTCGATATTGATTAACCTGACAAATGATGACGATGATGGCGATGGTGTTCTTAATATGGATGACAACTGCCCTACGGTTTTTAACCCCGATCAGGAAAATACAGATGGAATTGGCCCGGGAGATGCCTGCTGCTGCTTCTTAGTTCGAGGAGATTGTAATGGTGACGGGGATGACGCCAACATTCTTGATTTAACTTATCTGGTTGATAGAATTTTCCGGGGCGGTTCTGCAGTCGGTTGTCCTATAGAAGGTGATTGCAATTCGGATGGCGATTCAGGAAACATTCTTGATTTGACTTTTTTGGTAGATAGAATATTCCGGGGCGGACCGGGACCGGGAGATTGCCCCCAGTTTTAGGGAGTCGACATTAAAGATATATGCAAGAGGCAGAGCTAATTTTACTTGCGGCTGCCTTGGTACATTTCGAATTTCAACAGCCGGCATTCGATCGAACCATTATACATCTGGATTCGGCGCGATGTTCTCAAGCCTATATTTTTTGCTGCGACCAGATTTCCGGTAAAGACAAAGGCATCATAACCTGCAAAGTTACGCTTGAAGGCATCCCCGATTGCATGATATAGCTCTTCTATCTCATTTTCATTTACAGAGACGCGTTCTCCATAGGGAGGATTGATGATCAGTACACCCGGGGACTCGGGCGGAATCAAATCTTTAATAGCGCTATGCTTAAATCTGATATCTTCGACTACTCCGGCTTCTTTGGCGTTGTCCTTGGAATCATAAACAGCAGCTTCGCGCAGGTCTGCCGCCAAAATTTCGAAATTTAGCTTTGGTATGATGGCTTCGCGCGCTTTTTCGCAAATTGAACTAAACATTTCCTGGTCGTAGTCCGGCCAATTCATAAAGCAGAATTGTTTTCTGGTTAAACCAGGAGCTATATTTCGCGCTAATAAGGCAGCCTCAATTACAATTGTACCCGAACCGCACATGGCGTCTACAAATGAACTTTTCTTATCCCATTCAGATTGAAGCACAAGACCAGCTGCCAAAACTTCGTTTAGTGGCGCTTTGCCGGTCTTGTTGCGGTAGCCTCGCTTAAAAAGCGGCTGCCCCGATGAGTCGATAGCAAGTCTGCATTCGTTTTGATAAATGTAGATATTTATTCTGATATCCGGATTGTTTAGTTCTACCGATGGTCGCCGTCCGGCTTTGTCACGAAATTGGTCGACTATGGCATCTTTTGTTTTTTGTGCTACATAGAGTGAATTACTGAATTGTGATTTAGTTATGACTGCGTCGATTGCAAAAGTCTGCTCAATTCCGAGATAATTCTCCCAGTCTATTTTATAAACTTTTTGGTATAGCTCTTTTTCATTTGCGGCCTTGAAGCTGGCAAATGGTTTTAAGATTCGGGTGGCAGTGCGGCACCATAAATTTGCTTCATATAATAACTGTTTATCGCCGTAAAATTCAACCGAGCGGTTCATGATTTTTAATTTGCTGGCGCCAAGATCGGCCAACTCTTTGGATAAAATTTCTTCCAAACCAAACAGAGTCTTGGCGATCATCCTGAAAGGCTGGTTCTTATTTCTTGTTTCAGTCGGCATGGCTCAAATGAAATGATTATTCCAGAGATATCAAAGGGATAATCCGGCAGGGTTAGCTGATACAGCACTGTCAAAAGCTGGCCAGATTCAGTCACGCTGAAGGGACTCAAGCAGCTCCCTCCAGGCTTTCGCTTCATTCGCCGGCCTGAACAACTTTCTTTTATTTTTGCATAATAATTTAAGTTCATTGTAGAAATCTTTATCGCATTCCGTCCTGTGCAAAAGTTTTGCAAGGGACCTGGTGTCGCCGTAGGGGAAGTATCCGGGATACTCATCACCAAGCATTCCAATCGAGCCCGATATGCGTGTTGAGATAACCGGTACCGACGATACGATAGCTTCTGAGACGACGTTGGCGCCGCCTTCCATCTTTGAGGTCAACACTAAAAGCCTGCTTCGCCTCAGAATGCTTTGTGTTTTCCAGCGCGGCATTTCTCCCAGCCATCGGTAGCGATGATTTACACTCTCTTCTTTTATGGCGCGGCCTGCAAACGAATTATCCAGGGCTGCCCCGATGTGAGAAATCTTTATTTTAGATGATGTCGGCAGCAGGCCAGCGGCATAGGCCGCACGCAGCGGATCCTTTACGCTCCGCAGGTTGGCGATAACACAAATTTCGAAACAGCTCTTTAATCGTTTAACGGCCTTCTTACTTACCGGGAGGGACTGGTAAATGACAACGGTTTTTCTACGAAGTCTCGGAGACAATTGTTCGAGCGCATCGGGCTGTAAAACGACCAGGCGGCTGGCCGTTTCGAGCGACTCCCGTGCCTTTGCAGAAACGTGAATTTTGTCGTAAACGTCGGTGCCTGTCAAAGCTACAATAATCGGACAGCCTGGATTTTCCGAATGAAACTTTCGAATTGACTTCCAGCTTTTAAAGGCGTGCAACGCCACCAGAAGATCAAACCTGCCGGTTGAATAGTCCTGCCAGACACTTACATCTTGGCCAAGATGCCTCAAAATACGCGCCCATCGCGCGGCCGTGATACTGTTGCCGATAATCGACGAAGTCGCCGCTGTCGTTACTAAGCATATCCTCATTCGGTGATAAGACAGACGCGAAAGCCGGACCAGACGTCGCGTCGATGGGGTTCATAAAAGTTGCGCCAGGTGTTTCTTATCAGTCGCGACCTGGTGGCCCAGCTGCCTCCGCGAAGAACCTTGCGCGTCTTAAACCATGGTTCGGAATACTCTTTATACGGATCGAGCACGAATCCCGGATAAGGTAGGAAATCGCTCTGTGTCCATTCCCAGACGTTGCCGATCATTTGCCGGCAGCCTGCTAGTGTATCTCCGCCTGAGAGGTCATCGACGCTGATGCATCCCATGTTTTCCCAATCCATGTTCGCCTGCGCCGGCGCCGGCGGTTCGTCCCCCCACGGATACAAACGCTTTGACTTTGAGTCGTTGTTCATTGAGGCCGCGAATTCCCATTCCGCCTCGGTCGGCAGTCGCACGCCCTTCCAATGACAGTAAGCTTCAGCCTCAAAATAATTGACGTGTATCATTGCCATTTCGAGTTCTAAAGCAACCCACTTATCAAAAAAGCGGCGAAGCCATTGTCCGCTTCCATCGCGTTTCCAGTAAAGCGGGTACTCTGCTCCTGATTCTTCCAGCCAGGCTCTCCCCTTTTCACTCCAGAGATTGCTTCTTTTATAGCCGTCATCATTGACAAATTCAGAAAAGTCATTCTGTGTCACGGCTGTGCGCGAAATGGAGAATGGTTTTATGTCCACGGCATGCTCCCACTTTTCGTTGTCGAAAGCGAACAGCGCCTCTTTATGCGCGCCAAGCATGAAAGAACCGCCAGCAAGTTCCACAAAACCGCGAGCAGAACTTTGAGGTTGGCCGGCGTTAGTTGATTTACTTGACTGTGAGGCTGAGCTCCTTGAAGAAAACTCGAGAGGGGGATATTCAAGCGTCTGGCGCGTGTATGTAAAGGCTTCGGCGTGCATGTCTTCGTGAAATATCGAAAGCAGCGCGAAATATATCAAGGCCTCGTCCATGGGGTTACTTTCCAGTTGCTCGCAGACAGCATCGCAGACATTTTGCATGTATTTAATTGTTTCCTCGCGCGACGGCAGCGGCAAATTCCAGCGAGTCTCGTGCGGAACAGCTGAGGAATCATATAGCGAGTCAGCGTCAGCGCGAATTGGTTTTTTGCCCAGACAGTGACGCAAAACCCAACGTTCCTGAAACCAGGCCGCATGTCCAATCTCCCAGAGCCAGGGGTTGATTATATCGATTTGCTTATCGAGCATTTTTTCATCGGGAATATCAGAGACGATTTCGATTGTTCGCTGGCGGGCGTCTCTGGTCCAGTTTATTATTTCTGATATCGGTGTCTTCAAAAATCTGTCCCATCAAAACATTAATTTACGATACAAATTGCCAGTTCCTCGGCTACTCTCTGTATAATGGCGGAGAGGCAGGGATTCGAACCCTGGGAGCCCGCAAAGGCTCAACGGTTTTCGAGACCGCCCCGTTCAACCGCTCCGGCACCTCTCCACAAACAAAGTTTGATTTTCTCTGGCGAATAAATAAGCCTCTCAGAACAAAATGTAAAGTGTTTAGAAATCACGGCCTATTCCCCCCGGTAGAATTCCCCTTTTTCTGCCATGGCATACTGATTGTCTATCAATTTGTTAACCAAACCGTAGCGCGGACGCACCACTTGAAATACAACAAACGACAAAATTACGATGAACATTGTTTCCTCAAACCGTCCGGTCAGGAAAAAATAGATTACTCCATAGAGCGAGATAGCGCCAATCAGCATAAAGACCGGCCGTGAGATTCTGGTCAGACCCAGCGCCAGGTCTGTTTGAAATGTTTCCTGCCGGCGAATCATCGGCTTTTGCAGCTGCTGCTGCCGCCACCAAAAAGCGAAAGCGCCTTGCGTTGCACCGAGAATCAAAAAAATATAAAAGAGAAAGTTGGCAAAATCTCCCAAATTATTAGCAGGATGATAGCGCTGGTCAAAGAAATAGCAGGCGAGCAGCAGCCCCATAGGGATAATGATATTGGACATCATCCCAAAATAAAGAGACTTATTCATTATGCGGAAAAGTTCGATGGTGTCGCCGTTAAAATCTTTTTTCATTGTTCACTCAATCTACTGACAAAGTTTTCAAATCGCTGGCGCGTCGGCCAATGCACCACCGACCAGACTATACCAATCGGATAGAAATATAATGCTCTGATCATATCGCCCGAAAGGAAATAAACAACAAGGCCATAAATATAGATTCCCTCAATAAAAGATGATTTAATAATGGAAAGCATGACAAAGAGAGCTGCAGGGCTTTTAGTTTCAGACTCTTCTTTTAGCCAGTTCTGGATTTGTATTTTTTCTATGATAGGTATAGCAAGCGGCTGCAGCATGCCTACTACCAGTAGAATTAGAAACATTATTTCGATTTCACCACCGGATTGTTTTGGAGGACTAACTATAAACATCGATACCAGAAATATCACAGGCATAACTATCAGCATGGCAATGGCTATCATTCTAATAAGACTTAACTGATTACTCTTAGCTGTACTTATCATTGTTTCTCGAATTGGCTGATAAAATTCTCATAGCGTTTTCGTGTCGGCCAGCCAAAGAACACCCAGACAATTCCGATCGGGTAAAAGTAAAGCATTTTTTGCATGTCATATTGTGTAAGAAAAAGAATCACTAGCCCATAAGCAAAGATTGCTAGAATCAGTGCGGCTCTAACTATGAAGAGCCTTAGCCAGGCATCTTCAGGCGAATCGAAGCCTGTCTTTCTTTCTTTAGCAGCAAAAATCATTCCTTTCTCTATAACTATAATCGCTAGCGGAGAAAAAACGGCTAATACTAAAAGTAAGGGCAACATGAAGCCCGGATCCTCGTGTGCAGTATTCACAGAATTTATTAAATTCGCTGCTAAAAGATGTAGCAGAGGAGAAAAAATAAAAAGTACTACTGCTAATATCCGAGTCTTATTAAGACTTGATAACGGCTTTTTCTTTTCCTGATTCAATTTATCCTGTCCTTCTGCATCCTGATCTGCTTAAAAAACTGCTTCATCATATCAGAAATTTCTTCGGACAAAACGCCGCTGACAACTTCTATGCGGTGATTAAGTTTTTTCTCGGTAGGAACATTGAAAATAGAACCACAGGCTCCGAATTTTGGGTCGCTGGCGCCATAGACGATTCTTTTGATGCGCGATAATACCGCCGCCCCGGCGCACATGGTGCATGGCTCGACAGTCGAAAATAGGTAGCAGTCTTCCAGCCGCCAGTCTCCTATATGATTAAAGGCCGCAGACAGCGCTATCATCTCGGCATGGGCGGTAGCGTCTTTGAGCCGCTCGGTCTGGTTATACCCGCGCCCGATGACTTTGTTGTGGTGAACCACCACCGCGCCTATGGGAACCTCGTCTGCTTCAAAAGCTTCACCGGCCTGATCAATCGCCAGGCGCATATAATCTTCGTACTGGTCGGGCTGCATGAAAATAATATAAGATTATTGGAGAATGCAGACAATCAAATTTCTGTGAGCTATTTCAGTAGTCGCAGAGCTATTTCATCGGCCAGATAATACCCTTCATCAGACAGACGCAGCCTGCCTTTATCATCAAGTAACAAACCCGCTTCCATCAACTTTTCATATTCTTTACTGTCGATTCGGTCTTTGAGCGGAAGCCCGAACATGCTTTCAAATTTTTTGCAGTCTACCCCGTTTCTTAATCTCAAAGACGAAATGATAGTTTCGTCGGCACGGTCCAGTAGCGCCGGTTCGTTTAAGATTCTGGGCATTTTTTTTTGCTTAAGAGATTCAATATATTTTGAGATGCTTTCTACATTAGCCAGGCGGTGTCCGTTTAAATATGAATGTGCCGACGGTCCCAGTCCGACAACATCTTCTCCCTGCCAGTAGTTTAGACTATGCCGGCACTCCTGCCCTTCTTTTGCAAATGAGGCAATCTCATAATGTTCATAACCGGCAGACAGAAATTTATCGCAGCCAATTTTGTACATGGCGCTGACCAGACTGTCGTCGGGCAGGACGACTTTGCCGGAGCTGACCTCTGCATAAAGTTGAGTGCCTTCTTCGGAAGTCAATTGATAAAACGAAATATGCGGCGGCGCCAAATCTACCAGCTGAGACAAATCTTTTTTTAGCATGGCGCTGGTTTGGCGCGGCAGACCGAACAAGAGGTCAACTCCGTACGACTTAAACCCGAGCACATTGGCGAAGTAGATCGCCTCTTGAATCTGATGAGGCGTATGGCCGCGCCCGATTTGTTTGAGCAGGTCCGGGTCAAAAGTTTGAATTCCAAAATTAGGACGGGTCACGCCCAGGTCTTTTAGCGCCGCTAAATATTCCTGACTAACGGAATCCGGGTTGCACTCTATCGAAAACTCTATGTCGTCTGCTATGTCAAAAGATTCTCTAACTGTTTTGAGCCAGTTTTCGAGCAGGTCAATTTTTGCAAGTGATGGCGTGCCGCCGCCGATAAAGATTGTTTCAATTTTTGTGTTTGGGAATTCTTCTGCGACCAGTCTGGTCTCCGTAATTAGAGAGTCAAACAACGTTTGTTCGTCTGATTTATTATAGAGCGATTTAAAATAATCGCAGTAGTTGCAAAGATACGGACAGAACGGATAATGTAGATATAGGCCGGCTGGCATTCTAAAGCGAGGCGCCGATACGTTCCCAGCGCACGTGCGTGGGAAAGCTGGCTATGCTGTAGCCGAGCCAGTGTATGGCATCTATGATGTATGGAAAAGCCCAGTCGGGTGAGTTGGGGTCCGGTTCCCAGGACCAATAGACAAATACAGTCTTGCCCAATATATTTTCCTCGGGAACTCCGCCCCAGAACCGGCTGTCGCGGCTGTCATCGCGATTATCTCCCATTACAAAGTACTCTCCCCCGATTACTCTGTAAGGTCCGAAATTATCGCGGAACGACAAATCAGCCGGGACAATTTTGCGGTCGGTGTTTTTGGAGTGCAGCGGTATTTGCGCTACCTCTCCGTCGACATACAAAACCTTGTCGGCTATCTGGACTTCCTGACCAGGACCGGCCACAATCCTCTTGATAAAATCTTTTTCAGGATTATTGGGGTACTTAAAAACTATAAGATCCCCAATCTGTGGCTTGCCGCCGTATTGGTAGGCCAGCTTGTTAACAAAGATATAGTCGCCTTCAAAAAGAGCATCTTCCATAGAGGACGAGGTCACTTTGTAGGCTGAGACTACAAACACCCGCAGCAATATCGCCGCCACCAGAGCGATTATGCCGGTCTCGACATACTCGCGCCAGAGCGGTTTGCGCGGACGGAATCTCAGGACTTTGCGGGCTTCGCGGTCAGTCTCTTCCCGCTTAAAATCCTGTATCAGATAATCTTGGTCCATACCTATCGGTTATCGGTTATGCCTGTCAGGTGCTTTAGCCCTGCAGGCGTTGAAATTTTATTGTAATTTAGGGCTGTTATGGGATAATAACAACTGCCTCGTTTCGATTTGAAACGAATTGGGAAAGATAATACTAAGTTGACTTTTGGCTCTATTTCAGCAAAATTACGAAGTCCAAATCGTAGGAGATATCTATGCGGGCTGTTAAGGCAATTTTATCAATCAGCGTTCTCTTTTTGGCAGTTGCTGTTTTTGCAGGCGACAAAGAAGTTTCAAACGAACTTCCGGATGAGATTAAGAATCTAACAGAAGATCAAGTCTTATATCCCTATTATTCACGAATTACTTTCTATCCTGAAAGAGCGCTCTCTGAAGGTATTTATGCCGAAGTTTGGGTAAAGTTCAAAATTATATGGCGAAGGCCTGATTCTGCAACAGTCGCATATTGTAGTAAATCAGGATACGAATTTGAAAACGCCGCGCTGATAGCAGTACGGGAAGCAAAGTATCGACTTACAAGAGATGGTAACAGTTTAAGAAACCAATGGCTTTTTACTAAAGTA
>JADFPZ010000254.1 GCA_022562075.1 Candidatus Zixiibacteriota bacterium
AAAGATATTTGAGCATAGTCGCTTTAGCATTAATGCTGACTTTAGTTTTTACAACTTCATGCAGAGACGATATTTTCCTGGAGCCGTTACCTACTCTTGAAGGTACCTACGATGGCACTTATAGTGTAATAACCGCTTATAATACGCAAAATGAAGAGACATCGGTTTCCACTTTGGAAATGAGATTTTCAGACGAATCTTATTGGTTTGATTCTGATAATTCTCCGGACAATTTCTGCAGCCCGCGTGGCAGATATGTCTTAAGCGGTACTTTGGAGTTGACTGAAACAAACGCTGGCTGTAATGTGACTGCTACAGAAGATGATAATCCCATTGGTGAGTTTTCTATCAGACGCCCGGGAGACAGCGTGATAATGCTGCAGCAGACGAATGATATTCTCAAGCAGATACTGCTTCTCAGAAGATAAAGATAGACTCAAATCAAAATAAAAGCGACAGCGGTTTTTCCTCTGCCGCTTTTTTTGTGATATTCGTCACCCTGAGCGGACATAGTCCCACTTACTCGAGGGAGTCGAAGGGTGGGCAGCATCTGAACGAAAATGGCTTCGTTTTGTTATATTTAGCATCTTTTTCACAAAGTCTCCCATATTAGTACATCGACTGCACCCTTCGACCCTTCGGCTTCGCTCAGGACTACGCAGGCTCAGGGTAACGGTGACAACTGATTTGTCGAAACCATCACCGAGTACGTGAGGTTTCGACCTACTCACACGAAAGAGAGACCCACCTCCACGGTAGGTCTCATAAGAATTTGATTCTGGGAAATTCTTGAAAATCTAAATCAGCCGGCTTTGGGCTCAGCGACTGAAACTTTGGGTCGAAAATTTCTGACATTCTTGGTCACTTTGCCGGCCTTGATACAGGAAGTGCAGACTTTGATACGTTTCGGTTTGCCATTTATCAGCGCTCTGACCGGCTGCAGGTTGGGATACCAGCGCCTTTTAGTCGTATTATGGGCGTGAGAGACATTATTTCCGAAAGAGGTCTTTTTACCGCATATTTCACAAGATTTTGACATTTTTCATTCTCCTCAAATACAGAAAGGCCAATTTACATAATTCTATCAAAAAGGCAAGAAGATATCTTCCGGCCGGGTCATAAATTCGGCCTGAAATAAGCTTTTTGAGCCTCTATTTGACTACTTTGTACATTTCGTGTATTATTGGCAGTTACTTTAATATTTTGATAGGCAAACCAGAGATTAAACAAGGAAACTGATGCTCGACCTGAAACTGATTAGAGAAAACCCAGACTTGGTCAAGGCCGGAATGGCCAAGAAACATTGTGATGCTGATATAGACAAGATAGTAGAGCTTGATGAAAGCCGCCGTGAAATAATCCGAGAGGCCGAGTCTCTCAAAGCGAAACGCAATGTTGCTTCAGCTGAGATTGCCAAAAAGAAAAAGGCGGGCGAAAACGCCGACTCTGAGATTGCCGAGATGAGAGCAGTCGGCGAACAGATAGCGGCTTTGGATGGCAAACTTCTCGGTTTAGAACAGGAGCTACAGGAGAAAATGTCCTGGATTCCGAATATTCCGCATGAAACCACTCCCGAAGGCAAAGATGAGAATGACAAGGTGCTGATTCGTGAGTGGGGCGAAATTCCAAAGCAGGATTTTAAGGTAAAGCCTCACTGGGAGATTGGCCCGGAGCTGGGGATTTTGGATCTGGAGGCAGCCGCCAGAGTTTCCGGTTCGGGCTTTTATCTGTTAAAAGGCATGGGCGCCAAACTTCAACGGGCTTTGATAAACTTCATGCTTGATCTGCACTCAGCCGATGGTTTCACCGAATGCGTTACGCCCTATATGGTAAAGAGCCACAGTATGTACGGCACCGGCCAGCTGCCCAAGATGGCTGATGATATGTATAAGACTTCGGATGACCTTTGGCTTATTCCTACAGCCGAAGTTCCGGTTACCAATATGTATCGTGACCAGATTATCGATGGCGGAGAGCTGCCGCTTTCTTTGGTTTCCTACAGCGCCTGTTTCCGCCGTGAATCTGGGGCAGCAGGCAAAGATACCAGGGGGATGATTCGGGTTCATCAGTTTGATAAAGTTGAAATGGTCAAAATCGTTCGTCCCGAAGAATCGTATAATGTTCTGGAAGAACTGGTCAAGCAGGCGGAAAAAGTTTTGCAGCAGCTCAAGATTCCATATCGGGTCTGTCTCTTGGCGGCTGGTGATATTTCTTTTGCGGCGGCCAAATGTTATGACCTGGAGCTCTGGTCAGCCGGTGTAGAAAGGTATCTGGAGATTTCTTCGGTTTCAAATTTCGAAGATTTTCAGGCGCGGCGGATAAACTGTCGCTATCGAGATGAGGACAAGAAAGTCCGCTACGTGCATACTTTGAATGGCTCAGGCCTGGCGCTGGCCCGGCTTATTCCGGCGATATTGGAGAACTATCAAAACCCGGACGGGACTGTGACAATTCCCGAAGTGCTTCGTCCATATATGGGTGGTGCCGCCAGAATTAAGTAGATGACAGATAGCTCAATCAAAGCCAGACGAACGGGCGGTTTGTATATTACAAAATCGACCCTGTTCAAAGTTTATTTACTTCTGGGAGTAACAATTGTTTCAGTTCTGTTTATCTGGTATACCTTTGGGGTAATTGAAAACCTTCAGAGAGACACCCGTTCTCAGGTAGATAAATTTGTCAAGATGTGGCAGCTGGCGGCCAACTCGCCCAATACCGGCAGCGCCGAACTTCAGTTTATATTCGATGAAATTATCGTCAAAGCCACTTTTCCAATTATAATTCTAAGTCAGGAGCACGAGCCGATTCACTGGCGGAATATACCCGGCGTTGACCCTTCTGATACGACTTTTGAAACAAAAGAGCAGCTGAAAGAAATAGCCGCCGAAATGCGCCGTGAGCATGACGAGTTCCCGTTGCAGTTCGCAGAAAACTATGTTAATTATTTCTGCTATGGGGATTCAGAAGTTATCGAGCAGCTGAAGATGATGCCTTAACTTCTGAATC
>JADFPZ010000255.1 GCA_022562075.1 Candidatus Zixiibacteriota bacterium
TCAATGAAAAGCTTGATGGTGTAAACGTACATCGCAGTTATGTCCTGCCGGCAGCCAACAGCGCTCCCGGTAAGAGAATGATTGGTTTTATTGTCTTTATGTTTACCTCGCTGATTAACTCATTTCGGATAAGAGACAATTTCGATGTTGTCCTGGCCACAGCTCCTCCGGTTACTACGCCTGTAATTGGCTGGATACTTAGTAAAATTTACCGCAGCAAACTGATCATAGAAATCAGAGACCTGCAGCCTGAGTCCAGCGAAGACTTTGGCAATCTAAATCGTTCGTTTCTTACCCGCGCCCTCAAAAAACTAATGCATTGGTTTTACCGCAAAGCCGATAAAGTCGTATCTGTAACAGACGGTATAACCGACTATCTGGGAACAATCGGCATCCCCAAAGAGCGGGTAACGACTATCAAGTCCGGTGTCAGTGATGAATTTATAAATGCTGACTCCAACGGTATCAGAACAACTTTTGGCTGGGAAGAAAAGTTTCTGGTGCTCTACGCCGGCACTCTGGGCTGGGCGCATTCTCTTGAGACAATCATCGAGGCTGCCCGCAAACTGACCGACCAGCCCGATATTCAGTTTGTATTTGTAGGCGGCGGCCAGAAGCGCGAGGCACTCGAAGGCATGGTGCGCGATTACGGCCTGCGCAATGTTGCCTTCATAGGAACTCAGCCACTCGAAGATATCCCTTATTTTCTAAAAGCCAGCGACGTGCTGGTTGAGAGCTTAAGAGAAGTTCCCATAACCAAAGGCACTTTTCCCTGCAAGCTATTTGAATATATGGCCTCAGGACGGCCGATTGTATTCGGCGCCTGCGAGGGTGAAGCAATCGACGAACTAGAAAAAGCGGGCGGGGCACTCTCTTTTTCCACAGATGATGCCGGTAAACTAGCTGAGCTGATTATGTCGCTTAAGACCGGCCAGATAGACGGCAAAAAACTGGGGCAGAAATATCACCTGCATGCTTTGCAATATCACCGCCGCGAAATCTGGGCCGCACGTTACGTCAGCTTGATCGAAAGCGTCTAATTGTCATTCCAGCTTTAGTCCCGTGTAGTCACGGGGCGTAGGCAGGAATCCATCTTCATATAGCCGTTATGATCCCATCTTTCGGCTTTGCTCAGGACCTTGCCGCAAGCGGTGCGCCACCCGGAATCCGTCATTGCGAGGAGTCCTGATTTTAATCGGGACGACGCGGCAATCTCAGTGGTTTAAGGCGAGATTGCCACACCCCAATGCTTGGGGTTCGCAATGACAGAAACGTCAGGACCGCGCCCAGGAGGTGAAATCCTGACTTACCAGAGCTGTTAGATTGACTCTTCGAGTCAAACGGCAGATGAGGAATCTGCCGCGGCCACAAAATCTATGTTTTGCCTTTATTACGATTTCAGGCTATATTCAACTGAGTAAGAGGCTAAACTTTAATAAACATAAATGGGGTATAAATGGCTGTCATAGCTGAAGAAATTGAAAAGACGACAATCTCGATAGACGACCTGCCTGAACTTCTGGTTGGGCATGATACGGTAGTGCCGACGCTTGACGGCTCCAAAAGGTATATAAATTTTGATAACGCCGCCTCGACGCCAACATTCGAGCCGATTGCCGACGGCGTTCGTTCATTCTTAAAATGGTATTCAAATGTTCATCGCGGCACCGGTTTTAAGTCGCAGCTTTCCAGCTGGGCCTTTGAGCAGGCGCGCGATCTGGTAGCAGAATTTGTCGGTGCAGATCTCGATAAGCAAGTAGTCATTTTTACCAAAAATTCAACTGAGGCGATAAACAAACTTGCCCACCGTCTGCCAATCGAAAAAGATGATATCATCCTGACTACCCTGATGGAGCACCATTCCAACGAACTGCCCTGGCGACGGGTGGGGACGGTTCAGCATGTGGCAGTAGATGCCGATGGCCGCATTATCAACAGAGATTTTGAAAATAAGCTCAAAGAGTTTGGTGATAGAATCAAACTGGTAGCCATAACCGGCGCCTCAAACGTAACCGGATTTATAAATGATTTAGATTATTTTGCCAGTGAAACGCATAGAATAGGCGCCAGGATAATTGTCGATGCTGCTCAGCTGGCACCGCACCGGCCGATAAATATGAATCCTGAAAACCCAGAGCAGGCGATTGACTATCTCGTTTTTTCGGCGCACAAGATGTATGCCCCTTTTGGCGTCGGCGTGCTGGTGGGTGACAAAGAAACATTTATAGCCGGTGACCCCGAAATAGTCGGCGGCGGGGTGGTTGATGTTGTCACTTTGGAAGAA
The DNA here is from genome assembly GCA_022562075.1 of Candidatus Zixiibacteriota bacterium. Classification (GTDB taxonomy): domain Bacteria; phylum Zixibacteria; class MSB-5A5; order GN15; family FEB-12; genus JACZWU01. Next base: position 2,285 of record JADFPZ010000255.1, read on the forward strand.
GCCTACTGGACCGGACCTCCTGAAAAAGAAGAAGCCGGCACGCCCGACATAGTCGGGGTAGTGGCGCTGGCTAAGGCCATCAAGCTGCTGCAGGCGGTAGGCTGGGAGTCGATTATTAAACATGAATCGGAACTTGCGGCCTATGCCTTAAGAGAGCTCAATAACATCCCTGAAGTAATAATCTATGGCGACAATGACCCGGGGACTACTGCTGAAAGACTTGGCGTAATTTCATTTAACATCAAAGATGTTCGTCATAATCTGGCGGCCGCGATTTTGGGATTTGAGGGCGCCATCGGTGTCCGTTCGGGCTGTTTCTGTGCTCAGCCATATGTAAAATCGCTTCTTAAGCTTGATTGTGATCAGGAGAAAATTGTCGAAAAACAGATACTTAACCGCGACCGCTCTGAACTCCCCGGTACTATTCGCGTCTCTTTCGGAATTTACAATACCAAAGCAGAAGTCGACCAGCTAATCATAATGGTTAAAAAGATTGTGGCAGGCGACTACCATCCCTTTTATATGGTCGACAGAGAAAGCGGCTCGTACAACCCCCGAGGGTTTAAGTTCAATTTCGAAGAATCATTTAAGCTCTGATTTTAGCGGCTGTTATATTCACTGATTATTCGCAAACCTTCCAGAGTCAGATCCGGCTCCGTGCGCTGAATAAATTTTGAGTAGCTGACGAATTTTTCTGCCAGTC
>JADFPZ010000256.1 GCA_022562075.1 Candidatus Zixiibacteriota bacterium
AGGAGCGATTCAACTCTACCAGGAAGGGATTCAGAAACTTTCTCAGGACCAAGAACCAAAACTTTGGGCATTGTTTCATATTTACCTGGGTAGCGCTCTACGAATTTTAGGGGAACTAGAGAGTGACAATCTGAAACTAGAGGAAGCAATTCAGGCGTTTCTGAAAGCATTAAAAGAATATGAACGTAATAATGCATCGTGGAATAGGGCAATAGCTCAAAACAGTTTGGGAACTGCACTAGCAGTATTGGGAGAACGTGAGAATGATCCCCAAAAGCTGGAGCAAGCTGCCCGAGCGTTTCAAGAATCTTTAACAAAATTCCCTCGCGAACGCGACCCAATTGATTGGGCTACTACTCAAAACAATCTTGGCAATGTGTTATCATTATTGGGTCAGAGAGAGAGTGGCTCAAGAAGAATCGAGGAAGCCATTAGGGCATTTAGGCTTGTTTTGTCGGAATATTCGCAGTCCAAAGTGCCGCTGAAGTGGGCAATGGCGCACAACAATCTAGGTGATGCCTTAAGAGTATTCGGTTATAGAGAGAACGATACCAAAGTTCTGGAGGAATCTGTTCGCTCATTCAGAGAAGCACTCAAAGAATTTACACGAGTACGTGAGCCATTAAAGTGGGGGAAAATACAAAATAACCTCGGAATTGCATTAAAATGCTTGGGCGATCTTGAGGATGACACACAAAGGATCGAAGAAGCCGTAAATAAATTTCTAGAGGCCTTGAAAGTGCGCACTAAAGAATACGTGCCTATGCAATGGGCAATAACTAAAAACAATTTGGGAAATGCACTACGAAACTTAGGAGAACTGGAGAACGGCACCCATAGATTAGAAGAAGCGGCCATAGCTTACAAAGACTCCCTTACTGTCTTTACTGCGGAAAAATCATCTTATTATTGGTCAGAAACGAATAAAAATCTAGAGATGGTGCAGGAAGTGATAGCGGAGAGAAAAAAAGCACAATAAAAAAGCCCCGATGCTTTATCGGGACTTTTTTTAGGTCAGGCTTAGATTCAATATTACGGTATCAGGAAATCCGGTGAGCGGGGGAGTTCGACTGCTGTCTTGATGCTGACATCGGCCATCTCTGTGGCCAGTATCGACTGCACTACTCTTTCAAAGCCGATACCGCAGCCCGATGACTGGCCGGTGCCGTGCTCCAGCACTTCGAAATACCACTCAAACTGTTTGGGGTCGACATTGCGCTCGACTAAGTGGTCATACATGTAAGATTCTTCGAACTGTTTCTTGCACAGGGCCGCGTTACCTTCGCGGACAGCGCCGCCGACCGACTCGCCGGCTTCGGGCAGAATGAGATCACAGCACAAAGTTATACCGTTGTCGCGTTTCATCGAGAAGAACTTTATTACGCCGCCTTGTTTCGGTTTTGGGTCCGAGGGATAATGCGTGATAAATGTGGGCAGTCCGTCCAGAATCCGGCAGATAGCTTTTTCTTCAGGTGCGCCAAAATCGTCGCCGTATTCAACTGTAAAACCGTTCTTATTAAGAAGGTCTACAGATTCCTGGTAAGTGATACGGTTAAAGGACATCGTAAAAAATCTTTTCAGTATGTCGTTTGGCATAATCGTGTGGGCGGTTCTGAACATGCTGTGCAGCAGCGATTCGATTTTGTCCATCAGTCCGTCCAGTTCAAAATCGCGGCCTTCAAATTCTATCAGTGTAAACTCGCAGAGGTGTCTGTCGGTTACTTTTTTCTCCTGTCTGAACGACGGGCCGATGGTGAAGACGCGGTTGTGGGCCAAGGTGAAGGCTTCTAAGTACAGCTGCCCGGTCTGGCGCAGAAACATTTCGGTCTGATTGCCCTCGGCGTCGTACATCTCAACCGTCATGGCGTTGGGGAACCACTCACAGGAGCCGGTGGCGCCGGTGATATGGGGAACGCTGATTTCTGTGAAATCATTTTGCTCAAACCAATCCCTGGCTGACTTAAAGAGTTTCGAACGTATTTCAGTGACTCTGACGTACTTGCCGTCTACTACATCAAAATGGCGCACTTAACACCTCCATAAAATATTAGTTATATAATAAGCCGCCCAATCTCTGGTTATGCCGGGCTGCTGCTGTCTACGATTTTGAATGTCTTTTATAAAAAAATAGGGAGTCAAATCAGTCTGACTGATTCTCTCCCGGAAGAGTGTCGAATCTTTTGAGCAGTTAAGTCTATTCAATACTTTTGCGCTTAAATTTTTAAGCGCCTCCACATGCGACTGTCTCAGCAGCCGATTAATGTGTCATAAGAAGCAAGCAATTTGCTGCTTCTTAAGGCCTTATTTAACATAAGATTAGGGTGTTGTCAAGAGAAACTTTCAGAAAGTTTTTGTGGGGCAACCGTTTGCAGGAGTGGAATTTAGCATTTTGGGGCAAATAATAATGCCGCCGGCAGGGTAGTTAAGCCGACGGCACTGTGGAGGAACCAGAGATCTCTTAGAGCGGCTTAAGCAAAATTAGCCGCTCTTATATTTAAATTCTTTAGAATTCTCGTCTAATTGTTATCATCGAGCCTTCTTATATAAGCCGGTATGGAGCGGTCATCTTCGGAAAACATAGGCACTCTCTGACGAGTGGTGCTGCCATTGGCGACTCTTTGCAGCCTGTTGGTTTCGTAATCAGGATGCTGGGGCGCATGCAAGGCCGCAGCTGCCTCTACCGGCTCGGCCGGAGCCTGACGCGAGGGGGCTGCAACTTCCTTGTCAAATAATGACATCGGTTCACCAGAGGGAACATTTTCTATCTCCGCGACTCTCTTTGCAGCCAAATGCTTGGCAGCCTGTTTTTCACCCAGCCCGGTAGCAATGACAGTGACTCTTATCTTGCCTTTCATAGCGGGGTCGACAACAGCGCCGAAAATGATATTGGCATCATTGCCGGAAGTTTCGTAGATCAGCGAGGTGGCAGTATTGACATCATGCAAAGTCATATCTTCGCCGCCGGTGAT
>JADFPZ010000257.1 GCA_022562075.1 Candidatus Zixiibacteriota bacterium
TTTCACAGTGACAGGTGAATTGTGAAGTTTGACATGATCTAGAAACTGATGAAAGAAATCATCTATGCGTATTTCAACAACTTCAGCACCAAACCCCTGCAATCTTTGCTGATTGGTTAGCTTTTCTAATTGCCGTTTCAGTTTCTTCGCATCTGAATTCGAGCCTGCTTTTACCCACTTATGTTTACCAAAGTAGGAGACAACAACATAGTAGGTTTTTGAACCTGATTTTCCAATTTTTGACTGAATACTTGCCATAATTTTGTTAGAAAGTCGTTAGAAATATACGATAACTGCGAGACATTTGTCAATAACTAATTGTAATACATAGGATTATGTTGTTAGAAAACATTCAAGCTGGGAGACAGGGACTCGAACCCCGATTACACGGTCCAGAGCCGCGCGTTCTACCATTGAACTATCTCCCAGTATCTAAAGCTAAATAATCGGCGTGCGACAAGCAAACTTAAGTCTTTTCGCAGTCCCGCACGCTTTCTGGAATCGCCTAATATAGCTGTCGAAAACCACTCGTCAAGGTGGCCTACCCACTTCTTTTTCCACTCCAATAATGGAAAACCAATGCCCGGCCTGTTATAGCGACAGTCGCTTTACTCAGGCGGATTCTGTTGCGCAAAGCTGTAGATTCCCAGGGCTGAACCGTCAAATCTTTGGCATCATATTCCGTTCCGATACAAGTCAGCTTGATAGGCTCACAAACCGCCTTGACTGAAAACAGATCACCAGCGCAGCCGTTGAATCTTAGTTTTTGATTGGTCACCAGCTTTATTTCAAACTTGTGATTAACCAGACGGACTTTTGCGTTTCTTATTTTGGGGTTAGCAAGTAGCGATATCAAGCCCATAAAATGATCCGGCTGTCCTAGCTGAGGCATGACGATATCAATGCTACTAAATTTTTGCTTTAAACAGTACTCGACGGCCAGCTCGCTGTCGGTCTTGTCTTTTTGGACTGGATGCGAAATAACTTTTGTGCGTTTGTTTAAGCCAGCCAGACTTTTTTTGTGTAGCGAATCAAAGTCGCCTATTACTAAGTCCGGCGCTATTTTCGAAAGTTCAAAAAACTTATAACCGCCGTCAGCTGCTATTTTATATTTTCCACGGCAGAGTTTCTTGTAGAAACCAAGTTTTGCTTTTGGATAACGGCCATGGACAAAAATAACTGCGGCTTTCATACTACCGTTTCAGGCTTTGCATTTGTTGAGTTAGCGCCTGGCGGTCGCTCGCTCCAAAAAAAGATGAACCGATTACTAAGATATCAACGCCGGCATCGATGACGCGCTGTGCCTTATTCTCGTTAATGCCGCCATCAATTTCGATCAGCGTTGATAAGTTATTTTTGTCGATATACTTTCGGGCATTTTCTATTTTTGGAATTACCGATTCGATAAAACTCTGCCCGCCAAAGCCGGGATTGACAGACATCACCAAAAGCAAATCGAAATGCTCAAGATATGGCAGCACTTTTTCTATGTCTGTCGGGGGATTGAGAGAAAGTCCTGTTTTGATTCCCATCTCTTTTAAAACTTTAGCATGTGCGACCGGGTCGGGGTGAACTTCGATATGAAAGGTAATAAGATCGGCGCCGGCTTTGGCGAACGGCTCAAAATATTTTTCCGGTTCACTCAGCATTAAGTGCACATCGAGAAACTTATCTGTCAGTTTATCGATTGTCTTAACGATGCCTGGGCCAAATGAAATATTCGGTACAAAGTGCCCGTCCATTATATCAAGATGAAGCCAGTCGACATTAAGTTGGTCACACTCTTTGATTTCCTCTGCTAATTTTGAAAAGTCTGCCGCCAGCAGTGACGGCGCTATTTTTGTCATTGATATTTCTTTCTAAGATTTTCCAGGGACCGGTTTTTCTTTTGAAGCTTTGGCATTGGTGGCAGCAATATGTGCATTTCTCTTTAAGCCATCAAGCTTTGCTCGAGTCAGCGGAGTTCCGGCAGTCAGCGCTAAGAAATCTTCTCTGGTTTGTATTTTTTCGATTATGGCTGGGTCAAGATATTCCCCTACGCCGCCACCAACAAATTCCTGATGAACCGTAAACTGTGCGGCCCTGTTTTTGGGGCAGACATCCTGACATATGTCACAACCAAAAAGACGTTGCTGCATCTTTTGTGATAGTTCGCCTGAGATGTCGCCTTTTTTTTCAATAGTCAAATATGAGATGCATTTGGTCGAATCGATAACGCCGTCTTCGACAATTGCCCCAGTCGGACAGGAGACAATACACATTGTACATCGTCCGCACTGGCCGTGGTCAATTCCATAAGGGTTATCCGGTTCAAGCTCCAAAGTCGTCAGAATTTCTGAGATGAAAATCCAGGAGCCATAATCTTTATTTATCAGCAGGGAATTCTTACCAATATAGCCCAGTCCGGCCTTGGCGGCATACGAGCGCTCAAGCATGGGGCCATAATCTACATACCAGCGGAAGTCGTTATCTTCAAGATCATCTGAATTCTTTCTGAGCTCAGCAATCAGCTCTTTGGTCTTCCTGGCAATAACTTTGTGATAATCTCTGCCGCGAGCATATTTAGAAACAATACCATGGCCGTTTGGTATTTCATTTGAATCCGGCTGATAATAGTTCAAGCCCAGCATAATTATAGAGCGCACTCCGCTCAGCAGCTGCCGCGGGCTACTTCGCCTGTCTGGTTCTTTGGCCATATAGCTCATCTCCCCGTGATAGCCTTGTGAGAGCCAGTTTTCAAACTGCTCCTGAGCCTCCGGGATATCATCGGGACTGACAATACCGCAGAGGTCGAAACCGCGGTCATAAGCCATTTTTTTGATTTTTTCAGAATTCATCAATTTTCTACTAAAAATGCCTCCGATTTCAATATAACAGGATTTGACCGGGTAGAAAGACAAGAGAAATCATTTCGTCTCCGGGGTCATAATTTGAGACTGAAAGAGCAGTTTGGAAGAACGAATTTT
>JADFPZ010000258.1 GCA_022562075.1 Candidatus Zixiibacteriota bacterium
CAGCCGCGATGGCCGAGCATAGGGTTTAACTCGGTAAGTTCGTCAATTCTGCGAATCAGGCGAGTCAGTTCTTCAAAATCCTCTTCGTAGTGGTCTGATTTCTTGTCCAGTTCTTCCAGTTTTAGTTCTATGGTTTCTTTTTTGGGAAGAAATTCATGCAGCGGCGGATCCAGAGTTCTGATTGTGACCGGCAGCCCGTTCATTACTGAAAAAATTGCTTTGAAATCTTTCTTTTGCATTGGCAGAAGTTTGTCCAGCGCCGCCTGACGCTCTTCGGCAGTCTCAGCAACTATCATCTGCTGTACAATCGGAATGCGAGCCTCGGCGAAAAACATATGTTCGGTCCGGCAAAGACCGATACCTTCGGCGCCAAACTTTAATGCCTGAGTGGCATCGGCCGGTGAATCGGCGTTGGTGCGTATTTTGAGCGTGCGTACTTCGTCTGCCCAGCTCATAAACTCCGTATATTCAACAGAAAGTTCCGGCTCGACAGTGGCTACTTCACCTGTTATGACCTCACCGGTCGAACCGTTCAAAGTAATAATTTCGCCTTCTCTGATGGTCAGCTTGCCTACCTGAAAACGTTTTTTGGCAGCGTTTACACGTACCGACTCGGCACCACAGACACAGCATTTGCCCATGCCACGGGCTACTACTGCCGCATGAGAGGTCATGCCGCCGCGAGAAGTAAGAATCCCTACTGCTGAATGCATTCCTTCTATGTCATCAGGGCTGGTTTCTTCACGCACCAGGATAGCATGTTTTTTACCGCCATTTAGTACTACGTCTTCGGAAGTGAAATAGACTCTGCCTGATACCGCCCCCGGGGAAGCCGCCAGGCCGGTAGTAATAACTTCATACTTGGCCTTGGGGTCTATGGTCGGGTGAAGCAGCTGGTCCAAATCCATCGGCTTGATGCGCATCAAGGCCTCTTCTTTTGAAATCAATTTCTCCTTGACCATATCCACCGCGATTTTTATAGCTGCCTGGGTAGTGCGTTTGCCCGAGCGGGTCTGCAGCATGTACAACTTTTCGTTTTCTACTGTGAATTCGAAATCCTGCATATCCCGGTAGTGCTTCTCAAGGCTGGTGGCTATTGTACTGAGCTGCTTATAAACTGCCGGCATCCCTTTTTTGAGATTCTTAATATCTTCCGGTGTACGAATTCCGGCAACGATGTCCTCGCCCTGAGCATTCACCAGATATTCGCCGAAGAACTCTTTTTCACCTGTCGAGGGATTGCGGGTGAAGCCTACTCCGGTACAGGACTTCTTGCCCATATTTCCAAATACCATTGCCTGGACATTGATGGCCGTCCCGGGCAGTGGCGGAATGTTATTTAGCCGGCGGTATGAAATCGCACGGGGATTATTCCAGCTGCGAAATACGGCATCGCGCGACATGCGCAGCTGCTGCCAGGGATCTTCGGGGAAAGTTTCACCGGTCTTGCGTTTGATAATCTGCTTGTATCGTTTAATGATATCGCCCAGGTCGCTCACTTGCAAAGAGCTGTCATGCTTTACCCGTCTTTCGACTTTCTTCTTCTTTATGACCGCTTCAAAAGCGTCTCTTTCTATACCTAAGACAACATCGCCAAACATCTGGATAAAGCGGCGGTAGTTATCCAGGGCAAAACGCATATTGCCGGACTTGCCGGCAATACCTTCAAGAGTGTCATCATTCATGCCCAGATTCAAAATAGTGTCCATCATGCCTGGCATTGAGAATTTTGCTCCGGAGCGAACTGACAGCAACAGCGGATTAGTGCTGTCTCCGAATTTTTTCCTGGTTTCTTTCTCAATCATGGCCACATATTTTTCAAGCTGGGCGTCAATCTCTAAAGGAAGTGTCAGATCATTGTCGTAATAGAGTTTGCAGGCACTGGTGGCAATGGTGAATCCGGGAGGGACAGCTATTCTGGCTAAGGCCATTTCGGCCAGATTGGCGCCTTTGCCGCCCAGTTCATCCCGCATTTGGGCGTTGCCATCGGCTTTGCCGGGTGAGAAAAAATAGTAGTAGCTGGAAGGATTATCGATTTTCAAGACTTGTTTTACCTCTTTTGCTGTTTTTTTCAATTTCAATTTAATCACAGTGCCCTTTTTGGGCGTTAATTTGCTGTTTTTGGAGGCTGAAGCTGTTTTTTTCGGCCTTCCTCTTTTTTTGGCGCCTGCACTCACTTGAGGCATAATTCTTTCCTCTCAGTTGCATTTTTGCACTTTAACGAACCTTGAAGTTATCAAAATTATCCGGCTTGAGCAAACTAAAAGGCGACTGAGAGCTAAATTCTCACAGTCGCCTTCGCCTATTTTCCAGCAGCTAAACTCTAAAGCTACATCGTAAAGAAGCGTTCGCCGCTGATTATCTTTTCAAGCATCCGCAGTGTTTTCTCAACCGGTGAATGCATCAAATCTGTCGTATTAAATGTAGTACGGATCACTTCACGGGGGGCATCGGAACCTTTACCGCGTCCAATCCGCGCTTTTTTCTTGTGCGTCAAATTGTATTGACGCTGGTATTCTTTCGCCTTTTCCTTGTGCATTTGATAGTAGCGGCGTTGATACTCCCGGCGCGCTTCAGCATTTGAGAGATTTCCAGACACTACTATCTTGGGGGACTTTTTGGACTCATGGTTAGCTACCGTTCCTACCGGTTCGGTTTGATTTTTACGAGTCATTCCCTACCTCGCTTTCCCTGAGGATTAGCTACCCTCTTTCACTTCCTTCTCTGTATCAGCCACAGACGCTGATTTGTTCCTCCAACAGGGACTGTAGGAAATCTATTCCTATTTGTCAAGTAATTTTTAGAAAAATTTCAAATTTAATCGTGGTAACTATAAGAGTCGCTGCACACTATACTACCTCCAATTTCCTCCTTTTGTAACTGATTGACTGCCAAGCATATATAAGGTCTAATTTCTTGCGACACTTTCAGCCTCAAGATT
>JADFPZ010000259.1 GCA_022562075.1 Candidatus Zixiibacteriota bacterium
GTAAACTGCTGGCTGGTCAACACCGGCTGGACCGGCGGACCGTTTGGAGTCGGCCAGAGGATGTCCATTCAGCATACCAGAACTCTTTTGAATCTGGCCCTGGAGGGTGAGCTGCTGAATGTCGAGTACGTTACCGACCCGGTCTTTCATTTCCAAGTGCCGCAGTCGGCCGACGGCGTGCCCAAGAGTGTCTTAAATCCCTCGGAATCGTGGGCTAACAAAGATGATTACAATAAACGTTATAAGAATCTTGCCGAAAAGTTTAATAAGAACTTTGAAAAGTTTAAGGAAGGAACTCCGGCGGAAATAGTCGCTGCCGGACCGGATTCGAACTAAACAGAATATTTCTTGTTATATAAACAACATTCGTCCAGCTTAGCTGCTTAGTTGCAGCTGCTGGACATTTGTTTTTTGAATATGAGTTAAACATTTACAAAATGACCAAGTCTCCTAAACCATCGGGCACCATGTCACTCCATGCCGAGGTAGCCCGCTTAAAAGCCACCGGCGCTGATATAGTCTCTTTCGCAGTAGGTGAACTTGACATAAACTCACCCGACTCTGCCAAGCGGGCGGCTATCAAAGCGATTGACGAAAATTTTACCAGATACACCGTCAGTGACGGCATAGCGGAACTTCGTCAGGCCATAGCCCGGAGCCTGAGCGTAGAAACCGGCCAGCAGTTCGCCATGGAGCAGGTCATAGTTTCCAATGGCAGCAAACAAGCCTCGTTTAATCTACTAGCAGCAGTTCTAAACCGCGGGGATGAAGTAATTATTCCCTCTCCGTATTTCCCCTCGCATTTGAGACAGGTGGAACTTCTTGGCGCAACTCCGGTGCTGCTTGAAACATCTCTTTCTGATGGCTTTCAAATACAAGCTGAACTTTTAAAAAGTCTGGTCAGAGACAGAACAAAAGTTCTCTTAATAAATTCGCCCCACAATCCGACCGGTGCGGTTTACACTCAAGAAACACTGACCGGCATTGCCGAAGTAGTCAAAGAAAAAAATATCCTGCTACTCTCGGATGAAATTTATTCAGGGCTGGTTTTTCCGCCGGCTGAAGAGCATTCTATGCTAAAACTTTTCCCCGAACTTAAAGATAAGTATCTTATAGCCGGCGGTTTTTCAAAATCATTCGCCATGACCGGCTGGCGAGTTGGCTTTGCAGCCGGACCGTTAGAAATAATCAAAGCTGCCGGCACAATTCAGTCCAATACAACCACCAATGTCTGCTCTATTTCACAAAAAGCAGCCCTGGCCGCCATGCAGGAAGAGCCGGATTTTGTCAAAAAACTTCTGCCTGATCTAATTTCAAAGCGCGACACGGCGGTAAAACTGTTAAATTCAATCAACGGCATAGACTGTCCGGTAGCGGATGGAGCCTTTTATCTGTTTCCTTCAGTCAAAAAATTTCTTGGTAAAACTTATGATGGAACCAAAATAGAAACTTCACAAAATATCGCCTCGTATCTGTTAAGAGAGCATGGCTTAGCGGTAGTGTCGGGTGAATCATTCGGTGCCCCCGGGTATATCAGATTAAATTTTTCAATCTGTCAGACAGACCTGCAAAAAGGCCTGAAACGACTAAAAGACGGCCTCGAACAACTGCAATAACTTTCCACAAATTAATTAGCAAGAAAGATAAAGTAAAATGCCGACCTACGAATATAAATGCCGTAAATGCCGGCATGAGTTTGAAGAATTTCAGTCAATATTAGCAGAGCCAGTCAAAGTTTGTCCCTCGTGCAATGGGCAAGTTGAGCGAATTATAAGCGGCGGAGCAGGATTAATATTTAAGGGCAGCGGATTTTACATAACGGACTACAAAAGAAAAGGCGAAAAGAAACCAACTGAGAAAAGCGAATCAAAAAATGATTCGAAAAAAGAGTCAAAAGAAAGTTCTTCTTCCTCCTCCACGTCTCCCAAAAAGTCTTCGGACGGTTCCTCATCAAAAAGCAAGAGCGGAGACTGATTTTAGATAGTTGCTCTTAAGATATTAGATTCTTACTTTATGCCGGTATGAGCAAATCTTCATTTTCAGATCTGGCCGCCTTGTTAAAAAACCGGAACGCGCTTTTCACAAGTTTTGAAAACCGGCCGGAATACTTAAAAGACGCCACCGAAATCAGCGGCGAATCTGAGGCTCTGGTAATGGCCGAATGTGAAGAAGATGTCGTCAATGTTGTCAGATACGCCGGCAGGCATAAGCTTTCGATAGTTCCCCGCGGGGCCGGTACCGGCCTTTCGGGCGGCTGCGTACCTGAGCAAGGCAGTATAGTTCTTTCAACCGAACGAATGACGTATCTGGAAATAGACCAATCTAAAAAAAGTGCAATAGTTGGTCCCGGCGTTATAACGGGAGATTTACAGCAGAAAGCCGCTGAATTCGGTCTGGCCTACCCGCCCGATCCGGCCAGCTATCTGGAGTCAACCCTTGGCGGCAATGTCGCCGAAGGCGCCGGAGGACTGCGCTGCAAAAGATTCGGCGTTACCAAAGACTACGTTCTGGGCATAAGAGGCGTTACCGCTGCCGCTGAAATTTTGAAAACCGGCTGCTATAATGACAATCAGGGCTTCGCCCTGTCGGATATCCTGATCGCCTCAGAGGGTACACTGTTAATCATTACAGAAATCAGCCTGAGACTGATAGACAAGTTCGCAACCGGCGACACTTTTTTAGTGGCTTTTGATAGCCCCAAACAAGCCGCGCAGACAGTCAGCGATATTACAGTCTCGGGAATTATTCCTACTATTCTGGAGTTTTTGGATGGTGACGCCGCCAAATGCTCGAACCAGTACGAAAAAACCGAAGGGCTTGATAACGTCGCGGCCATACTTTTAATAGAAATCCCCCGGGAATCGGACAGCCAACAAGCCAATTTAATTAAGACAATTTGCGAACAAAACGATTGCTCTTTTTTCCGGCATGAGTCTG